>DASZOA010000050.1:0-3534 GCA_035551055.1 Solirubrobacteraceae bacterium | reverse complement strand
GTCGTCGCGCGCGACGACGACGTGTGCGGCGATCGCGACGAAGCCGGAGGTGACCTCCCAGACGTGGAGATCGTGGATCTCGACGATGCCCGGCATCGCGGCGAGCGTGCGGCCGATCTCGTCGGGATCGAGGCCGGCCGGCGCGGCCTCGAGCAGCACTCGCGCCGAGGCGCGCAGCAGCGACCAGCCCGAGCGCAGCATCAGCGCCGCCACGGTGAGGGCCGCGAGCGCGTCGGCCTGCGCCGGTCCGCCGAGCGCGATCACGGCGCCCGCGCTGATCGCGGCGACCGAGCCGTAGAGGTCGGCGAGCACGTGCGCCCGCGCGCCCGCGATGTTCAGGCTCTGTCGCTCCGAGCGCGACAGCGCCCAGAACGCCGCGACGTTGACGAGCGCGCCCGCGACGCCGACGAGCACGACGACGGCCCCGTCGACGTCCGGCGGCGCGCCGAGCCGCCGCACGCCCTCGACGGCGATGACGCCGGCGAGCACGAACAGCGCGGTGCCGTTGACCTGCGCCGACAGGATCTCGGCGCGCCCGAAGCCGAACGTGAACGCCCCGCCGGCGGGCCGCGCGGCGAGTCGCGCCGCGCCGAGCGCCAGGCCGATCGAGCCGGCGTCGGTGAGCATGTGGGCGGCGTCCGACAGCAGCGCCAGCGAGCCGGCGAGCAGGCCGGCGACGACCTCGACGGCCATGAATCCCGCGATCAGCGCGAGCGCGACGGTGAGCCAGCGGCGGTCGGCGTGAGCCGATGGTGCATGCGAGTGACCGGCGCGGGAATGACCGTGATCGTGCCCTGCCGCACTTTCCGAGCGCTCGTCGTGAGACGCGTCGTGCAGATGGTCGTGACCGCCCTCCATGCGCCCGATGCTACGCGCTGCTCTGGCGGTGCCGATTGCCTGAATCGCCTTCAAGCACCCATAGACGCAGCGCTCGCGGCGACGCCCGTCGCGCCGGGTCGCACAAAGTTGTTACAAAGTAGTAGCAGAAGGTATGCTTCGCCAGGCCAGCCGGATCCCGGCGGTGGCCGCGCAGCCCGCGCGGTCTTGTCGTCTGTAGGGTCCGCGACCCCCGTGCCCGTACCGGTCATCACCCACTCGACCCGCTGCTCGGACCGCCGTGGCCGCCCCTGAGCACAAGCCGCTCGCGCGAGGAGCGGTCGCCGGCATGCTGCTGCTCGCGGCGCTGCTGCTGTGCGGGGCGCTCGGCGCGCTCGTGGGAGCGCTCACCGGGGCGGTCGCGATCTTCCTCATCGTCGGCATCCTCGTCGGGTTCGTCGCCGGCGTCGCCGCCGTGCGCGCGCGCTTCCCGGACATCTAGATGAGCGCGCTGCGGTACATCGACCTCGTCCTGCTGGGGCTGACGGTGCCGGTCGCGCTCGTGCTCGGAGCACCCGAGCTCGGCGTGCTGCTCGCCGCGGCCGTGTGGACCGTGCAGCGGCTCGTCGCGCTCGCGGTCGACCGGCGCGCCCGGCTGCGCATGAGCCCGCGCGAGGCGCTCGGCCTGAACCTGGCGACGATGATCGTGCGGATGTGGATGATCGGCGCGACGATCGTCGTCGCCGGCGTCGCCGGCTCGCGCAAGGACGGCGTCGCGGCCGCCGTCGTGCTGCTCGTCGCCTTCACGGTCGCCTTCGTCGTGACGCTCATGACGCGCTCGCTCGGCGATCCCGCCGCGCGGCCGGGGACCCCGAGGCACGCATGAGCACGCGCGCGAAGGTCTTCGCCGGGCTCGGGATCTACGTCGCCGGCATCGTCCTGCTCGTCGCGATCGTGCCGTCGTCGGGCAAGAACGAGGAGTTCCAGCCGCAGAACGAGTTCAAGCTCGACCCCTGGATCAACCTGCCGGGCCCGTTCGACATCAACAAGGCGGTCTTCTACGTCGTCGCCGCGGCCGCGCTGACCGTCTACCTGATGATCTACATCGCGAAGCGCATGCAGGCCCGGCCCAACCGCGTGCAGACGGCCGTCGAGTCGATCTACCTGCTCATGCGCGACAACATCACGCGCGGCAACATGGACGACAGCATGGCCGCGAAGTGGTTTCCGTTCATCGCCACGCTGTTTCTGTTCATCTGGATCTCGAACCTCATCGGCTACATCCCGCTTCCGACGAACACCGAGCACCCGCTCAAGGTCTTCGGCCTCGAGATCCCGTCGTTCGCGATCTACGCCGCCACCGCGAACCTGTCCGTGCCGCTCGTCCTCGCGCTCGTCGTGTTCATCGCCTACAACATCGAGGGGGTGCGCGCGAAGGGCGGTATCGGCTACCTCAAGAGTCTCGTCCCCAGCGGCGTCGGCGGCGGGATGGGCGCCTTCATCTTCGTGCTCGAGCTGTTCTCGAACCTGCTGCGGCTCATCTCGCTGAGCGTGCGGTTGTTCGCGAACATCCTCGCCGGCCATCTCATCATCCTGTTCATGGCGGGCGGCATCGCGGTCCTGCTCGGCGTCGCCGCGATCGGCTGGCTGACGCTGCCGCTCGGGGTGATCCTGTTCATCTTCGAAGTCGGCCTGATCGCCACGCTGCAGGCCTTCATCTTCGCCACGCTTGCCTCGATCTACTTCGGCGGCGCCGTCGCCCACGAACACTGACCATCGACCGCAAAGGAGCAACCACGTGGATCCCACCGCTGTGATCACAGTCCTCGCACAGGGAGGCATCACCGATCAGGGCCTGAAGTCGGTCGCGCTCGGCCTCGGCGGCGGACTCGGCGCCGCCGGCGCCGGCGTCGGCATCGGGTACATCTTCGGCAAGGTGATCGAGTCGGTCACCCGCCAGCCCGAGATGAAGGACGAGATCACCACCATCCAGTGGCTCGGCTTCGCGCTGACCGAGGCCTGCGTGTTCTACGGCCTCGTCGCCGGCCTGCTGGCGTTCTTCCTGTAGGTCGGGATGCTCGATTCGGCACTTCTTCTGGCGCAGTCCGAGGGCGGCGGCGGCAGCTTCCTCGTACAGCCCGACGTCGGGCTCATGGTGTGGACGCTGGTCGTCTTCATGATCTCCGGCTACCTGCTCAGGCGCTACGCCTTCCCGCGCATCGCCGAGGCGCTCGACCGCCGCCAGCGCGTCATCGAGGACTCGCTCGAGACCGCGGCGAAGACGCGCGCCGAGGCCGAGACGCTGCTGGAGGAGTACCGCGAGCGGCTCGCCGCGGCCCGCGGCCAGGCTGAGTCGATCCTCGCCCGCGCCCGCAAGGCGGCCGATACGGCCGAGCAGGAGACGCTCGCCGAGGCCAAGCGCCGGCGCGAGGAGCTCATGGCCCAGACGCGGCGGGACATCGAGGCCGAGACGCGCCGCGCGATCCAGGAGATCCGCAACGAGGTCGCCGACCTGACGATCCTCGCCACCGAGAAGGTCACCCGCAAGACCCTCACCGAGGACGAGCAGCGCACGCGCGTCGAGGAGACGCTCGCCGAGCTGGACTTCAGCGCGCTGGCCGGCGACGGCGGGAGGGAGCAGTAGGCGATGGAGGAGATCGCCGAGGTCTACGCCCGGTCGCTGTTCGAGGTCGCCTCCGAGCACGACAAGACCGACGA
>DASZOA010000049.1:0-6382 GCA_035551055.1 Solirubrobacteraceae bacterium | reverse complement strand
GCCCCCGCCGCAGGAGGCACTCGTCGGGTTTCCCGAGGGTGCGCCACCGACCGGCGACGCCTCGATCGTGCTGGCGCCGGCCGATCCGGCGCTCGGCACCGCCGGCGTTCCGGCGGTCGACGCCGGCGCGACGCTGAGCTTCCTGGCGAACGTCCGCAACGAGAGCGAGATCGTCGACAACTACGACCTCGCCGTGCTCGGCCTGCCCGAGGGCTGGGCGGCGGTCATGCCCGCCGCGGCGTTCCTCGTCCCGCTCGGCGAGGGCCGCGGGCAGAGCTCGCAGGAGGTGCGGATCGACATCTCGCCGCCGCGCGAGTACCGCTCGACCGCGGGCATCTGGACCCTCGAGCTCGTCGCGCTGTCGCGCACGACCGCGGCGGTCGCCGCCCGGGCGATCGCCCAGTTCGAGGTCACGCCGTTTCAGGCCTGGTCGGTCGAGGTCGTGCCGGTCGTCAACTCGGGGCGGCTGAAGGCGCGCTACCGCCCGGCGGTCCGCAACGACGGAAACGCCGAGCAGGCCCTGTGGCTGATCGCCGTCAGCGACAGCGGCCGCGTCCGTCCGCATTTCACCGCGGGCATGCTCACCCTGCAGGCGGGCGAGGTCGGCGTCGACGTCCTGACGCTGCGTCCGCGCTTCCCGCTGCCGGTCGGCCGCACGATCGAGCATCGCGTCGGTGTCGACGTCCTGGTCACCCGGCCCGAGACCGGCGAGGACGCGGTCAGCGCCAGGGAGAAGCTCACCGCGCGCGCCAGGGAGGAGGGCACCAAGGCCGCCAAGGGCGTGAAGGTCGGGCCCAGGGGCGTCACGCTGCCCCGGCTGCCGCGGCTGCCCAACCCGCTCAAGAAGTTCAAGGCGCTGGACGCCGGCGCGCTCGCGCGCCTGCGCAGCCCCGGCGACGCCAACGCGCCGCTCACCGCGCGCCAGGTCGTCTTTCGCCAGAGGCCGATCGTCCCGCTGTGGCTCATCGCGCTGCTCGTGCTCGCCGCGATCGCCGCCTACCTCATCTACACGCTGCTGCCCGACCACACCCGCGTCCCGTCGGTCGTCGGCGCGTCGGACTCGTTCGCCGCCGAGAAGCGCCTGCACCAGGAGGGCCTGAAGCTCAGCCACCCCGTGCAGACCCGCCCCAAACGCAATGCCGCGCCCGGCTCGGTCATCGAGCAGTCGCCGGGCGCGGGCACCGAGGTCGACGAGGGCGCCGAGGTCAGCATCGTCATCGCCACCGGCGGCACGAAGGTCGACGTTCCGCGGCTGAAGGGGCTGACCCGCGTCGAGGCCGACAAGCGCCTGCGCAAGGACGGGCTCTTGCTCGGCGACACGCAGCCCGCCGACGCGCCCGACCGGTTCATCGTGCGCAGCCAGATCCCCGACGCCGGCCTGTCGGTCGCGCGCGGCACCAGCGTGCGCGTCTTCCTGCGCCGGCCGCCGCTGACCAAGAAGGAGCGCCAGGCCGCCGCGAAGGAGGCCGCCGCGAAGGAGGCCGCCGCGAAGAAGAAGGCGGAGGCCGCGGCGGCCGGCAAGGCGACGATCGCGATCCCGCCGATCAACGGGATGAGCGCCGCCGAGTACGCCGCCGCGCTGCGCAAGCTCAAGCTCGAGCCGGTCGTGCGCCGCACGATCGCCGCGGTCCGCGAGGGAGCCGTGCTGAGCGTCGACCCCAAGCCCGGCGAGAAGGTCAAGAAGGGCGCCGAGGTGACCGTCCGCGCCTCGCGGGGCTCGCCGACGCTCGCCGTCGAGACCGACGGGCTCGTGCTGCTGTTCGACCCGGCGAAGGGCAAGCAGGCCGGCCAGATCCCCGACGGCGGGGGGAGCGCGTCGCAGCTGTCCTACGTCCCCGGCGAGAACCGGGTCGTCTACCGCGCGGACCGCCGGCTCGTCGTCGCCGGCCTCGCCAAGGGCGCGCGCAAGCGCACGCTCTACTCGGGGCCGGACGCGCTCGAGCGACCCTCGGTCGCGCCGAACGGCAGGACGATCGCGGTGATCCGGCGCGAGGAGGGCGACGGCGACCTCTGCTTCGGGCGCATCGACCGCAACGACATCGGCCACCTCTGCCTGCCCGACGACGGCTGGGACGTGACCGGCCGGATCGCCTGGCGCGACGACGGCAGGGCGGTGCTGGTGCCCGGCCACTCCGCGCGCAACCCCGACGTCTTCGGCGTGCGCGTCTACCGCACCCGCAAGCCGCATACGACGAACCCGGAGCGGTGGCACGGGCGCGTCGCCAGCGACGTCTCGACTCCCGGCAAGGGCGTCATCGCCGCGCAGTACTCGCCGAACGGCAGGCGCGTGGCGTTCGTCTCCAACCTCGAGAGCAGCGAGTTCGAGGTCGTTCTCGGCGACGCGTCCGACCTCGAGCTCGTCGATCCGAAGATCACCGGTGCGGCGGCCTGCGACGTCGCCTGGCGGCCCGACGGCCGGGAGCTTGCGGTCGTGCAGTCCGACCGCGCCTGCGACGAGCCGCTCGGCAAGGTCGTGCGCTTTGCGATCCGCTCGCCGAAGAAGACGACGCTCGTCGCCGACGAGGGCCGCAACCCGATCTACCGGCCCTTGCGATGATCGGACCCGATCTCTCGCGGCCGGGCAGCGGGATCCTCGCCGACGGGCGCGTCCACCCGCACGTCACGGCGCAGATCGCCGCGGCGCGCGGCCGCGGCGCAGGGCTCGATCCCGCGCTCCGCGAGCAGGCCTCGGGCGCGCTGGGCGACTCGTTCGCCGACGTGCGGCTCCACACCGACTCGCTCGCCGGAGCGCTCGCGCGCTCCGTTCAGGCGCGCGCGTTCACGACCGGCTCGGACATCTTCTTCGCCGGCGGCGAGTACCGCCCGCAGAGCCCGAGCGGTCGCGAGCTGATCGCCCACGAGCTCGCGCACGTCGTCCAGCAGCGCGGCGCGCCGACCGCGGGGGAGATGCTCGTCTCGCAGCCGGGCGACGCCCTCGAGCAGCAGGCCGAGCGCGCCGCGCGGCTCGTGTAGTGCGGCGTGCGGGCCGCCGCGCGGTGGAGACTCGCGCACGCGCTCCTGCCGGCTCGGGCGAAGCCTCGTGCCCGCGCCAGTGCTACAAACGAGCCGTGGGCGAGTACGACCGAGACCCGATCCGCGTCTGCGCGCACCGGTGAGCGGCTCGGGTTCGCCGGCGCTGCCCGCCGGTTACGACGAAGATCGCGATGACTCGGGCGCGCCGCGCGAGGGATACGGGGCGGCGTTCGCGGCGTTGGGCGGGGCCGACCTCGAGCAGCTGCGCCGCGACGTCGCGCAGCAGCTGCGGCGGCGCGGGGTGATCTTCGGCGGAGAGCCGTTCGCGGTCGATCCCGTGCCGCGGCTCATCGCTGCCGCCGAGTGGGACCCGCTCGCCCGCGGCCTCGCCCAGCGCGCGCGGGCGCTCAACCGGCTGCTGCTCGATGCCTACGGCGAGCGGGCGATCGTCCAGGCCGGCGTGCTGCCGGCCGCCGCGATCGAGCAGGCGGCCGGCTACGAGGCCGAGCTGCTCGGCCGCCTGCCGGGCTTCGGATCGCCGGCCGCGGTCATCGGCTTCGACGTCGTGCGCGCGCCCGACGGCGAGTTCATGGTGCTCGAGGACAACCTGCGCACCCCTTCGGGCTTCGCCTACGCGCTGGCCGCGCGGCAGGTGCTGCTCGACGTGCTGCCGGCGGGCCTTCCCGGCCCGCGCGCGGTCGACCCGCTCGCCTACGAGCTGCTCGCGCGCGCGCTCCGCGCCGCAGCGCCGCCGGGCTGCGGCGATCCCTCGATCGTGGTGGTCAGCGATGGGCCGGACAACACCGCCTACTACGAGCACGCGCAGGCGGCCGAGCGGCTCGGCGCGACGCTCGCGACGCTCGACGACCTCGCCGGCGACGGCGACGGGCTGCGCGTCCGCCGGCCGGACGGCTCGACGCAGCCCGTCGACGTCGTCTACCGGCGGACGAACGAGGATCAGCTGCGCGACGACGACGGTGAGCCGACCGCCGTCGCGCGGCTGCTGCTCGATCCCTGGCTGCGCGGGAGGATCGGGCTCGTCAACGCCTTCGGCAACGGCGTCGGCGACGACAAGTTCGTCCACGGCCGAGTCGAGGACTGCATCCGCTTCTACCTCGCCGAGCAGCCGCTCGTCCGCTCGGTGCCGACGAAGACCGTCACCCCGGCGACCGGCCGGCGCCCGTCGATCGACGCGCTGCGCCGGCATGTCATCAAGCCGCGCCACGGCTACGGCGGCGGCGGCGTCGTGATCGGCGCGCACGCCGAGGAGGACGACCTCGAGCGGCTGGCCGACGAGCTCGAGGCCGATCCCGAGCGCTTCATCGCCCAGCCGATCGTCCCGCTGTCGCGCCATCCGACGGTGATCGACGGGCGGCTGGAGCCACGGCGCGTCGACCTGCGCGCGTTCGCGTTCGTGAGCGGCGGCGAGGACGGGGACGTGGCGGTGCTGCCCGGCGGGCTCACCCGCGTGGCGCTGGGCGCCGACGCGCTCGTCGTCAACTCGTCGCAGAACGACGGCGGCAAGGACACCTGGGTGCTGGACGCAGCGCCGTGAGCTACCGCGTCGTGGAGGCCGGCGATGCGTTCTGGCGGCGGTCGAACCAGATGGGCGTGCTCAACACCGACCTCGCCAGGCAGCTGCGCGCCGAGACGCTCGCCGCGCGCCTGTGGCGGCTCGAGCCCGGCCAGGCGAGCACGCGCCATCGCCACGCCGAGCAGGTCGAGCTCTACGTCGTGCTCGAGGGCGAGGGACGGATCCGGGTCGAGGACGACGTGCTGACGCTCGCGCCGCTGTCCGCCGTGCTCGTCGAGGCGCGCACCGTGCGTCAGGTGTTCAACGACACGGATCACGACGCGTTGTGGCTCGTCGTGGGAGCGCCGCCCGAGCCCGCCGACACGTTGCAGATGACGGCCGAGCAGCTCGCCGACCTGTATCCCGACGGGCCGCAGGCGCTGCCGCCGGAGCTCGCGCGGTAGGCCGCCGCGCGGCTACCAGGAGCGTGCGAGCCGCCGGACCTTGCGCAGCAGGAACGGGCCGAGGCTGCGCGCGAAGGTCTCGGTGATGTGGCCGTACGTGTCCTTGTAGACGCGCGCGCCGCCGACGACCGGATAGCAGCTGCGGGCGCTGCAGAAGAACTCGGTCAGGTCGACCCGGTGCGTTCGCCTCGAGCCGCGCCGGTTGGCCGCCGAGGCGGCGGTGTCCCACCTGACCGCCTCCCTGCGGGGCATCCGGCACGCGGCGCCCGGCCGCTCCCTGCCGGCGGCGATCACCCGGCGCACGCAGGCGGCCTGCGCCTCGGAGGTCAGCGGCGTGTCGCGGATCACGACGACCTGCTCCACGGTGCTCGGCAGCGCCGCCCAGGCGCGGCGAAAGCCGGAGATCTTGATCGTGCCGTACGTCTTGCCCGGCGGCACGACGACCGGCGTCAGCGCGTTCTGCGACACGAACACCGTGCTGACCTCGGGGTGGTCGCGAAACCAGGCGACGGCCGATCGGTACCACTCCTCGCACGGCTCGCGCAGGCCCTCGGGCAGCGCGCGCACGGCCTCCGAGAAGAAGCAGCCCGGGGCGGTCACCGAGTACCCGCGCCAGCGGTTGGCGCGCGCGACGACGTCGAGCGCGCTGCGCCAGTGCAGGGCGTGGCTGTCGCCGACGAGCGCGATGTGCCGCCGCGCCCGCGACCGCGACGCGCCGAAGCTGCAGACCGGCGACGGCTCCTCGTCGAGACGCCGGCACGCCGCCGTCCGCTCGCTCTTGGCCGCCCGCGCGGTCGGGACGACCGAGCGGGTCGGGTTGCTGCACGGGTTGTGCAGGTCGCGCGCGGCGGCGCCGAAGCACTTCGGCGCGGCCGCGGCCGTGCCGGCGCCCACGAGCGACGCGGCGCCGGCGAGCGCGAGGAGCAGGCTGACCGGGACGCGCACCCGGAGCCTACGTCCGCTGCTGATAGACGCCCCTGACCCGCCGCCTGCCCGACTTGCACGTGTAGGTCCCGTTGAACTCGGTCGCGATGCTCGACGTGTTCCTGCCGCTGCACCTCCATCTGCGCAGCACCTTTCGCGTGCACCGCACGCCCGACTTGCCGCGGCACGAGTGGAAGGCCCGCATGACCTTCCTGGCCGTCGAGCACGACGTGCTCCTCGCCTTCAGCGAGATGTTGTATGTCGGGACGCCGCCACGCGGCTGCTGCTGGCCCTCGGACAGGCCGCACTTCCTGTAGCCGGCACCCAGCGCCGCCTGCACGCCGACCGTCGCGGCGAGCGCGACCGAGGCGGCGACCAGGGCGAGAACGGTGAGCAGCGGGCTGCGGCGGGTGAGTGACATCAGGTTCGAACCTCTCGGTCGGGGCGCGCGGCATGCTGTCACACGACCCAGCGACGGCGCGCAGGCAGCTCAGGCTTCTCTCACGCG
>DASZOA010000048.1:0-8320 GCA_035551055.1 Solirubrobacteraceae bacterium | reverse complement strand
GTGAGCTGCGGCGCGGTCGCAAACGCCGCCTTCCAGCTCAGATCGCGGTTGCGCGGGGCGCTGCGGCGCTTCGTGCCGACGAGACCCCAGATCTCGGCGACCCAGTCGACGTCGACGTCGGGGTTGTTCCAGACGAGGCCGAGCCCGCCGCTCGGCTTGAGCACGCGGACGATCTCCGCCAGCGCCTCCTCGCCGCGGAACCAGTGAAATGCCGTCCCCGCCACGACCGCGTCGACCGAGGCGTCCGGCAGCGGAATCGCCTCGGCGGTCGCGTCGAGGACCTGCACGTGCGCGATCGTGCCGAGATGGCGTCGCATCGCCTCGACAGGCTCGACGGCGATGAGCGCTGCGCCGGTCGGGGCGAGCAGGCGCGTGAGCTTCCCGGTGCCGGCGCCGAGATCGAGCACCGTGCTGCCGCGACCGATCGCCAGCTCGTCGACGAGCAGCTGCACGGCCGCCGGCGGATAGCTCGGCCGCGCGCGCTCGTAGTCGTCGCCGCCGACGGTGTAGCCGTCCGCTGCGATCTGCGAGACCGTCACGGCGACGCAACATATCGGGCGCGGGCGAGGGCGCCGACGACGGCGACCGGGACGGTGACGGCGGCGGCGACGAGGAAGACGAGGCCGTAGCGCTGCTCGTTCGCCAGGCCGCTGACGGCCGCGGTGGCGACCGCGGCGCCCGTGAAGACGGCGGTCACGAACAGCGACGTCGCCGTGCCGCGCGCCTCGGGTGCGACCTCGGTGGCCCACGTCTGCAGCGTCGAGTGCAGGAAGCAGTAGCCCAGGCCGATCACCGCGCTCGCGATCAGGATGCTCAGCGGGCCCTGATCGGCGGCGGCCGCGAGGTAGGCGACGAGCAGCAGCGCGCCGCCGGTGGCGATCAGCGCCGCCGGCGGAGCGCCGGTCGCGCGGATGACGCGCTTGAGCAGCTGCATCCCGACGAACACGGCGACCCCGTAGGCCGCGACCACGAGCCCGGCGAGCGCCGCGCTCTCGCCGTGCGCCTCGAGCGCGGGCGCGAGGAACGTGATGAAGCCGACCATCGCCGCGCCCTCCGCGAGCGCGAGTCCCACGACGAAGAGCGCCCAGCGGCGCGACAGGACGCGCCGGATCTGCGTCGCGGGGCCCGCTCGGCGCCCGGCCGCGAGCGACTCCGGAACGCGGCGCATCGCGATCGCCAGCAGGAGTGCGATGAGCGCCGGGATCGCGAACGCCGCCCTCCAGCTGGCGAAGCTCGCGAGCAGGCCGGAGGAGACGGTCGCAAGCGTCGTCCCGAGGGCGCCCGCGGCCAGGAGGTTGGCGATGACGTGCTGCCTGGCCGCGAAGGCCACGCGGTCCCCCACGTAGACGAGCGACGTCGGCAGCAGCGACGCGGCGAACGCCGCGGCGAGCGCCTTGGCGGCGATCAGCGCCCCGAGCTCGGGGGCGGCGGCGGCCGCTGCGTTGGCGATCGCCATCCCGACGAGCGCCGCGCGCATGACGCGCACGCGTCCCAGCCTGTCCGACAGCAGGCCGTAGACCGGCTGCATCGCCGCATAGAAGAAGAAGTAGAGGGTCGCGACCGCCGTCACGGCGGCGAGCGGCTCGTGCAGGTCGCGTGAGATCGCGACGAGCAGCGGGGGGATCGCGAAGCGGTCCGCGTAGGCGATGAACGCCGCCACGTACAGCGGGCGCACGCCCGCGCGGATGACGGCGGACGGATCTCCGGCTCGCGTCGTCATGGAGCGGCTGGGTGTCGCGCCGGCAGCCGGCCCCTATCCGGGGTGGATGTCCTTCGCGCCCCCGATGGCCACGGCCCGCAGCTCCGCCTCGGCCGCCTCCTCGAGGATGATCAAGAGCTTCACGGCCGCCATTGCGGATCGGCCGAACACGAGCACGCCGTGGTTGCCGAGCAGCAGGGCGTTCGTCCCGTCTGCCGCGACGAGCGCATCGGCGATGCCCGCGAAGAACTCCTGCGAGCCGCGCGGGGCCCAGCTGACGACGGGTATCGGGTCGCGCTGTCCGCGCCGCAGGAGCGGCTCGTAACGGCACGCCAGCGGGCGGTTGGCGAGCGCGAACGCCGTGACGTGCGGGGAGTGGGTGTGAAGTACGGCGGCGACGTCCTCGCGCAGCCGGTATACGACCGCGTGCATCCCGACGATCTCGACGGTCGACGGGTTCAGCTCGCCCTCCTCCACGGTGCCGTCGACGTCGACGACGGCGAGCGTGTCGGGTCGCAGCTCGGCGATCAGCCCACTCGACGTCAGGATCATCCGGCGTTCGTCGACGCGGGTGCTGAAGTTGATGTGACCGGTGTGCGACATCACGCCGCTACGCTCCAGCAGCGCCGCGGCCTCGACCATCTGCTCCCGTAGCTGTCCGCGATCGACGTCGACCACCGCTCAGCCCCCCGCGCTCGTCGCGTGCGCCGGCGCGCGGTCGCGCGGCGGGCGGCCGTCGCCGAGAACCACGCGCGCCTCACGCTCGTTGTCGCCTTCGAAGAACGCGCGCAGCACCGGCCGGTCGGGGTCGACCATCGACAGGACGAGCATCCAGAGGCCGCGCCCGCGCGCGAGCGCCTCGTCGAGCGCGGTACAGGTCTCGCGCCGCGGATCCTCCGGCCATCCGACGCGGTGCACGTGATAGCTGCCGAAGATCACGGTCCCGGCGAGGTCGCACGCGCGCTGCGCGGCGAGCAGCTCCTTCGGATCCGCGTACCAGCCGCGCCGCTCCGGCGGCGTCTCGGAGGGCACCGCGAGCGCGCGCACGAGGGCGTCGATCTGCGCACGGTAGGGGCCCTCGTGGCGCAGGTTACGCAGGAGGGGCACGACGTCGGTCGTCTCGGCGCGGTCTGCGTCGATGCGTCCGACGACGAGGCCGAACGCCTTGCGCTCGGGCGTCTCGCCGGGGAGGTGATCGCCGAGGAGCTTGCGCCGGGCGTGGGCGAGCATCGCGGCGTAGTGCGGCGATCCGATGTGGATCTCGCGGATTCGCTCGAGGCCGGCGATCAAGGCCGCCCCCGCCGTTGCCGTCGCGGCGTCGTCATCACGCGACGAGCTTCTCCTCGGGCTGCCGCGCGGCGAGCCACCGCTCCGCCCGCTCGGCCGTCCTCGTCGCGAGCTCGGGCGCGCGGCCCACGTAGCGGCTCGGCTCGAAGATCCGGGCGAGCTCCTCGTCGCCGAGGTGCTTCCGGACGGCAGGGGCGGCGCGCAGGTGCTGGCGAAGTGGCAGATTCCTGTTCTGGGCCTCCTGGCAGAGCTCGTAGACGAGCGTGTGCGCCGACTGCTTGCCGATGTGGTCTCCCAGCGCGAGCATCAACGACTCGCTGCAGACGGCACCGGCGGAGTCCTCGGCGTTGGCGGCCATGACGTCCTCGTGCACGACGAGTCCGCCGAGGATCGGGCCGCTGATCGCCAGCGCGGCGAGCGCGTAGTGCGACACGTCCGCGACCATCGGCCATTCCAGGCGCAGCGAGCGCGAGTCGCGCTCGTGCTCGCCGATCATCGCCTGCAGCGCCAGCGGCACCTGTGCCGCGGCCAGTCGCGCCAGCACGACGACCTGCTGGCACTCCTCGGGGTTGCGCTTGTGCGGCATCGTGCTGCTGCCGACCTTGCCGGGCCGCCAGGCCTCCTCGAGCTCGCCGAGCTCCGGCCGCGACAGCGTGCGCACCTCGTCGAGGATGCGGGCGAGCGTGCCCGACAGGGCGGCGAGCGTGCTCACGTACTCGGCGACGCGATCGCGGGCGACGTGCCAGCAGAGCGCCGGCACGCCGAGTCCCAGCCGGTGCGCGAACCGCTCGAGCAGGGCCTCGCCGTGGTCGCCGAAGCCGGCCATCGTGCCGACGCCGCCGAAGAGCTGTGCCACGACGACGCGCGAGGCGCATTCCTCCAGGCGCTCGGCATGGCGCAGCAGCTCGTCGAGCCAGCCGGCCACCTTCAGCCCGAACGTCATCGGCAGCGCCGCGCGGGCGTGCGATCTGCCGACGATGAGCGTCTCGGCGTGCGAGCGTGCCAGCGGGGCGAGGATCGCGACGATCGCGGCGAGCTCGCGCTCGGCCTCGTGCAGGACCTCGCCCATCTCCATCGCCTGGCCGGTGTCCTGGATGTCCTGCGTCGTCGCGCCGTAGTGGATGAACTCGCCGGCGCCGTCCTCGCAGGCGTCCTGGAGCGCTCTGAGGAACGCGACCAGCGAGTGTCCGGTCCGGCGGATCTCGCGGCGGACGAGCTCGAGGTCGAGCCGCTCGA
The DNA here is from genome assembly GCA_035551055.1 of Solirubrobacteraceae bacterium. Classification (GTDB taxonomy): domain Bacteria; phylum Actinomycetota; class Thermoleophilia; order Solirubrobacterales; family Solirubrobacteraceae; genus CADCVQ01. Next base: position 4,098 of record DASZOA010000048.1, on the reverse strand, counting down.
CCTGCGCCGCCGCCGCGATCCGCTCGGCCTGCTCGACCGGAACGAGACCCAGCTCCGCCTGCGCCAGCGCCAGCGCGGCCTCGATGTCGAGCCAGCGCTGGTAGCGGCAGACGTCGCAGAAGATGCGCCGGCTCGCATCGGTCGCGTAGGCGTGGGCGTAGAAGCGCGAGTCGGTGATGTGGGCGCGCTCGTGGGCGCCGTCGTGGCCTGCGCTGCGCCGCGGGCTCATGCCGCCGCCTCCGCCGCCTGCTGGTGGCGTGGCGCGGGATCGCCGCGGCCGTTGCCGAGCAGGCGCAGCCCGTAGGGCCGCGCGTCGCGCGGCAGCGTCCGCTCGCGGGCGAGCGCGAGCGCGGCCTCCCGCGGGGGGATGCCCGATGCCCGCGCCCGCGACAGAACCTCGTCGGTCAGGACGTCGAGCACGGCAGCCGCGTCGTCGAGCACCGAGCGCGCGGCCGGCGCGACGGCGGGAGCGAACAGGGCGTCCATCGCGGCCGAGCCTCCGGCGCCGCCGACGAAATCCGGCACGACCACGATCGCCCGTTCGTGCAGCCGCGCCTCGACGGCCTCGGAGAGACCGCGGTTGGCGCCCACGACCACCGCGCGCGCCTGCAGCTCCAGCGCGTCGCGCATCTGCATCCCGTCCTCGCACGCCGCGAGCACGACGGCGTCGACGGCCAGCGGGAACGGAGCGGTGGTCTCGGCCGCGCCGGCATCGCGCGCGAGCTCGGCGACGGGCCGGCCGGTGGGCGGCTCGAGCATCCTGGCCACGTCCAGCCCCTCGTCGCAGCGAACGCTGCCGTGCTCGTCGGCGATCGCGATGATCCGCACTCCCGCCTCTTGCAGCGAGAGCGCCGCCGCGCGCCCGAGCGTGCCGAAGCCCTGCAGGGCGCAGCTCGCCGGCGCGGCGGGAGCGTCGACGTGTCGCAGCGCCGCGAGCGTGGCCTGCGCCAGCGCGTGGCCGGCGCGCCGCTGGCCGAGGGTCAGGCGGCCGACCGGCTCGTCGAGCAGCTCCAGCCGCCGCAGCACCTCGGCGCGCGGCAGGCCCTGAGCGCGGGCGATCGCCGCCTTCACCGAGGCGATCCCCTCCTGCCGCGCCAGCGCCTCGATCTCGCCGAACGTCGTGCCCATGTCCGGTCCCAGGCTCAGCCGGTCGCGCAGGTGCGGCTCGAGGAAGCGCAGGAAGCGGCGCATCGCGGCATGCTTGCCGGGCGACGTCGGGTCGTAGTCGATCCCGCACTTCGCTCCGTCGACGTTCAGCGCGAGGACGCGCTCCTTGAGTGCCATCGCCTCTGCGAGCGCCGCGATCGTCTCGCCGCGCAGGCCCTTCTGCACGCGAAAGCCGCCCGCCGCCAGCGGGGCGCCGTGACCCGCGTAGGCAAGGAAGCCGCGAAAGCCCTCTTCGGGATCCTCGTAGACCAGCACCTCGGCGCCGTGCCGCGCGAGCGGCTCCCGCTGACCGTCGATCACCGCACGCTCACCCCCTATCGACAACGCGAGCGGCAGGTTCGCACACTCGCTACGTGCAGGCAACACGCAGATGCCTGCGGCCGGCGCCCTGCGGCGTCGTGTGCCGGCGCTGTCAGCGTGCTCCCAGAATCTGGAAGGAGCGCATCTCGCCGCGGATGCGGCTCGGGTAGTAGCCGGCCGTAGTGTCCAGGACATGCACCGCGCCTTTCGGTGTCTGCCAGGTGACCGGGGGCGATCTCAGCGAGCAAGTGCCGCGTCGTCTCCGGGCCCGCCGATTCGACGGATGGCGCCGGCGGCCCCGGGTAACCCACAGCGGGTCCCTGCAACCGACCGAGGAGCAACGATGAGCACCCAGGCCGAGTCCGGCGAAGTAACCGGCACCAAGGACAAGAACTACAACCTCATCTGGTTCACCGAGCAGTGCCTGGACAACGCCCTGCGCATGGAGACGTACATCCAGGACGCCGATCGCGACGGCGACGAGGAGCTCGCGACGCTCTTCCGCAAGGCGCAGGCCGAGAGCCGCAAGGGCGGCGAGCAGGGCAAGCGGATGCTGGCCGAGCGCCTGGCGGCTTCGTAGACGGTCGATGACCGCTGACGAGCGTCCCGAGGCGCCTCCGCACGACCGCGAGGCGAAGGAGCCGCTGGGGCCGATGACGCCCGACGAGGAGACGCCGGCGGGCGACACGCCCGAGGCGCACGACGAGGTCACGCCCCACGACCTGCCGCAGGATCATCCGGGGCGGGACGCGGCCGAGCAGCGCGCGGGCGACGACGCCGGAACGACGCGGGGCGAGGCCTGACGACGTGGTCCCGGCGCGCCGCCCCGGCGGCGCGCTGGCAGACTGCAGGGCGTGGACGCCCGGGCGACCGAGCTGCTGCTGCCCGACGGCGTGCGCGCCTCCGGCGCCGCCGAGCTGCTCGCGGGCGCCGTAGCGGCCGTCGCGCAGCGCGCCGGCGTGATCGAGCGCACGTTCTGGGACACGTTCGACGGCCGCCTGCACGCGGCCGGCCTCGCGCTCGCCGCCATGGGCGGCCGGCTCGTGCTGATCGACGCCGCGACGCACGCCGAGCGGGCGAGCGCCGAGCACCGCGGCGCCGATGCCAAGCGGCTGCTGCTCGGCGATCTGCCGCCCGGCGATCTGCGCGAGCAGCTCGCGCCGGTCGTCGAGATGCGCGCGCTGACGCCGATCGCCCGCGTGCGCAGCCGGCGGCTGCCGGTCGACGTGCTCGACGAGGCGGGCGAGATCGTCGTGCGGCTGCGCGCGGAGGAGCCCACGGCGCTGCCCCGACGCGGGGAGGGGCGTTTGCTGCGCCCGCGCCTGCACGTCGTCGCCGTGCCCGGCCACGACGCCGACTTCGAGCGCGTGCTGCACGCGTTGACCGGCGAGCTGGGCCTGCGGTCGGCGCCGCGCCCCGTGCTCGACGACGCCGTCGCGGCGATCGGCGGCGCGGTCGGAGGCACGTCCTCGAAGGTGCGCGTCGCGCTCGCACCGGACGAGCGGGCGGATGCCGCGGCCGTGGCGATCCTGCGCCGACTGCTGGCGATCATCGAGGCCAACCTGCCGGGCGCCCTGGCCGACGTCGACAGCGAGTTCCTGCACGACCTGCGCGTCGCCGTGCGGCGCTCGCGGGCCCTGCAGCGCGAGCTGCGCGGCGTCTTCGCGCCCGAGCCGCTGCGTGCCTTTCGCGACGAGTTTCGCGAGCTGCAGGCGATCACCGGGCCGACGCGCGACCTCGACGTCCAGCTGCTCGGGTTCGACGAGCTCGCCGCCGGGCTCGGCGACGGCGCCGGCGACGTGGCGCCGCTGCGCGAGCTGCTCGCGCGGCGCCTCGCGCGCGAGCGGCGCGCGATGGTTGCCGGCCTGCGCTCCGAGCGCACGCGCGCGCTGCTGGCGGCCTGGGGCGACTTCCTCGACGGCCTCGTCGGGGCGCCCGAGGGCGACCGGCCCGACGCCACGCGCCCGGTCGCCGACGTCGCCGGCGAGCGGATCGCGAGGGTCTACCGGCGCATGGTCGAGATGGGCCGTGCGATCGACGACGACAGCCCGCACGAGGCGCTGCACGATCTGCGCAAGAAGGGCAAGGAGCTGCGCTACCTGCTCGAGTTCTTCGCGTCGCTGTATCCGCGCGACGTCGTCAAGCCGATGGTCGCGACGCTGAAGCGGCTGCAGGACGTGCTCGGTCGCTTCCAGGACCGCGAGGTCCACGCCGACGTGCTGCGGGCGCTCGGGAACGAGATCGCTTCGACGGAGGGCGGGCGCGCCGCGCTCGGGGCGGTGAGCGTGCTCGTCGAGCGGCTCGACGCGCAGCAGGAGCAGGCGCGCGCGGAGTTCGCGGCGAGCTTCGCCGAGTTCGCCGCCAAGCCGCAGCGCACGCGCGTCGCCGAGACGTTCGGGTGACCGGCATCGTCGCGCTGTCCGACTCGGCGACCATCCGCGCGCGGCGGCGCCGACGAGGACGTCCGGCCCCGTAGGCCTGTCGCGAGCCGTGCGACGAGGTGCGGCCTTCTCTTCAGCGCGCTGGCGACGATGTGCGGCCTCGTCTCAGCGCGCCGGATAGCATCGCGGTCCATGCCGGACGCACCGCTTCCGGGTCTGCTGAGCCGCCCGCTGTCGGAGGTGCTCGCCG
>DASZOA010000047.1:0-5739 GCA_035551055.1 Solirubrobacteraceae bacterium | reverse complement strand
TCGACGGCCTGCACGCGCGGGCCGTCGACGCCCGCGAGGGACGCGTCGAGCTCACCGTGCGCCCGCCGGTACGTGCCGCGGTCGTGATCGGCGCCGACGGCGCCAACGGTGTCTGCGCGCGCGCTCGGGCACCGGCGCGAGTTCGGCGCGGCGATCGAGGGGCGCCTGCCGTACGAGCGGGCGGCGGAGCGCGTGGACCCGCGCGCGGCGCTGATCGAGCTCGGGGACATCGCCGTACAGCGCGACGCGCTGGCGCATGCCGCTGATCCCGTGACCGCCGCCGTTCGACGCGGCGTGGCGCAGCGCGCTGGCCTGCTGCTCGCGTTCGAGCCGCTCGGCGCGCAGCTCGAGTTCCTCGGTGCGGCGCGTGCGGTCGCTGAGCGCGCGCCCGATTGCCCACGCGGCTGCCGCGAGCACGAAGATGACCACCACGCTTCCGGCGGGCGGATCGTCGATGAGCACGATCACGGCCATCGCGGCGTAGCCGATCGCTCCCCCGGTGAGCGCCGCGCGCTGGTCGGAATGCGCGCCGACGATCCAGAACGCGGCGAACAGCGCGAACGGATTCACGCCGCTGCTCGCGACGACCGCGCCGGACAGCAGCGTCTCGACCGCGAGCGTCGCGAACACCACAGCCGGCGCCCCCAGCGGAAAGCGCCGGCGCGCCAGCAGCGGAAGCGTCCACAGCAGCGCCGCCAGCGCGGCGACCGGGCGCGGCGTCTGTGCGGATGCCGTCCAGACCTCCACCTGCGCGACCACCGCGAGCGCGACGACCAGGCCGTCGATCCAGCGGCGCGCGAGCAGCGTACGCACAGCGCCAGCGTAGACGCTGCTCCCCAGCGCGCCATCGGTCCTCGCGCCGATCCTCCTCCACCCGTGGTCTGAGCCGCTCTCCGGCCGGCGGCTGAGCGAGGGCAGCCGCGGTTCGGACGCCGCGACGAGCACGATCGGCGCCGCGCCCGACGACGGCGGTCCGCGCCGCCCGTAGCGTCGCCCCACGTCAAACGACATCACCGGGAGCAAGCGATGCAGGCACCAGCCACACAACCCCAGACCGGCCTCGGCGATCAGCCGGCGGTGCGGCTCGCGGCGCGCAACGTGAGCCGCCGCTACGGCGAGGGCGAGACCGCGGTCGACGCCCTGCGCGGCGTCTCGCTCGCGATCATCGAAGGCGAGCTGACGGCGATCATGGGCCCGTCGGGCTCGGGCAAGTCGACGCTCATGCACCTGCTGGCCGGGCTCGACCGCCCGACCGCCGGCGAGGTCTGGATCGACGACACGCAGATCGGCGCGCTCGGCGACGCCGAGCTGACGAAGCTCAGGCGCCGCCACATCGGCTTCATCTTCCAGTTCTTCAACCTGCTGCCGATGCTGACGGCCGAGGAGAACGTCGTGCTGCCGCTCATGCTCGCCGGCGAGGAGGGCGACCGCGCGTGGATCGACGAGCTGATCTCGAGCGTCGGTCTCGATGAGCGCCGCAGCCATCGCCCGTCGGAGCTGTCGGGCGGCCAGCAGCAGCGCGTCGCGGTCGCGCGGGCGCTCGTGTCGCGGCCGACGGTCGTGTTCGCCGACGAGCCGACCGGCAACCTCGACTCGCGGACGAGCGCCGAGATCCTCGCGCTGCTGCGCCGCTCGGTCGACGCGTACGGCCAGACGACCGTCATGGTCACGCACGACGCGAACGCCGCGGCGATCGCCGATCGGATCCTGTTCCTGGCCGACGGGCAGATCGTCAAGGAGCTCGGCCGCTCGACCGCGCCCGAGGTCCTCGCGGCGCTCGAGGAGGTGACGCAGACATGATGCGCGTCGCGCTCAAGGGGCTCGCCGGGCGCAAGCTGCGCTCGGCGCTGACCGCGCTGGCGATCGTGCTCGGCGTCGCGATGGTCAGCGGGACGTACGTCCTGACCGACACGATCGACGGCGGCTTCGACACCGCCTTCACCCAGTCGTACGAGAACGCCGACGTCGTCGTCAGCCCGAAGACGGCGTTCGGCTCGGAGGAGCGCGGCGCCGGCGGCTTTCCGGCCGCGGTGCTGCAGGACGTGCGCCAGGTGCCCGGCGTCGCGTCGGCGGCCGGCTCGGTCGTCTACGAGGCGCGGCTGGTCGACCGCAAGGGCGAGGTGCTGGGCGGCGGCGGCAACGGCGTCACACCGCTTGCGTTCGGCGTCGACCCGCGTGCCGACGAGCGGCTGAACCCACTGCAGCTGACCGACGGCCGCTGGCCGCGCGACGACCGCGAGATCGCGATCGACCGCGCCACCGCCCAGGACGAGGGCTACCGCGTCGGCGACGCGATCCGCGTCGCCGCCCGCGGTCCGGCGCAGGAGCACCGGATCGCCGGCGTCGTGCGCTTCGGCGACGTCGAGTCGCTCGGCGGCGCGACGATCGCCGTCTTCGACCTCGCCACCGCGCAGACGGTGTTCGACAAGAGCGGCCGCCTCGACGTCGTGCGCGTCGCCGGCGAGGACGGCGTCGGCCCGGCCCAGCTCGCCGCAGCGATCGAGCCGACGCTGCCCGCGGCGACCCAGGTGCGCACCGGCGACGCTCAGGCGCAGACCGAGAGCAGCGACAGCAGCGGGGAGCTCGGCTTCCTGCGCTACTTCCTGCTCGCGTTCGGCGGCATCGCGCTCTTCGTGGGCGCCTTCGTGATCGCCAACACGCTGTCGATCACGATCGCGCAGCGCACGCGCGAGCTGGCGACGGTGCGCACGCTCGGCGGCTCGCGCCGGCAGGTGCTGGCGTCGGTCGTCGTCGAGGCGCTCGTCGTCGGGGCGCTGGCCTCGGTCGCCGGGCTCCTCCTCGGCGTCGCGCTGGCGAAGGGGCTCAACGCGCTGCTGGTCGGCGTCGGCATCGACCTGCCGGCGAGCGGCACGGTGCTCGCCACCCGCACGATCGTCGTCAGCCTGCTCGTCGGCGTGCTGATCACGCTCGTCGCGAGCCTGCGCCCGGCGCTGCGCGCCACGCGCGTGCCGCCGATCGCGGCGGTCCGCGAGGGAGCGACGCTGCCGCCCTCGCGCCTGGCGCGCTTCGGCCTGCCGGTCGCGCTCGGCGTCACCGGCCTGGCCGTGGCGATCCTGTCGGTCGGCGTCTTCGCCGGCGGGCTGGCGACCGGGACGCGGCTGCTCGCCTCGGCGCTCGGCGCGATCCTGCTGTTCATCGGCGTGACGCTGCTGGCGCCGCGGCTCGTCCGTCCGCTGGCGTCGGTGCTCGGCTGGCCGGCCACGCGGATCGGCGGGGCGGCCGGCAGGCTCGCGCACCGCAATGCGATGCGCAATCCGAGCCGCACGGCGTCGACCGCCGCCGCGCTGATGATCGGCCTGGCGCTCGTGACGTTCGTCGCGATCCTCGGGCAGGGGCTGCGCAGCACGTTCGTCGACTCGGTCGACGAGCTGTTCGTCGCCGACTACGCGCTGACCGCCGAGAGCGGCTACGCGCCGCTGGCGCCCGAGGTCCAGCGGGCGGTCGCGGACGGGTCCGGCGTGCGCGGCGTGTCGGGCGTGCGCAGCGGCGAGGTCAGGTTCCGCGGCGAAGACATGCAGGTGAGCGCGGTCGACGCCGGCATCGCCGAGATGATCGACATCCGCTGGCACGAGGGCTCGGACGCGGTCCCCGCGCGGCTCGGCCCAAGCGGAGCCTTCGTGACGCGCGCGTTCGCCGAGGACCGCGGTCTCGAAGTCGGATCGCCGATCGAGCTGGCGACCCCGACCGGCGAGACGCTGCGCCTGACCGTCAAGGGGATCTGGGAGGAGCCGAAGGGCGGCTCGCCGTTCGGCGAGCTGACGATCTCCCACGCCGCGTTCGCCGACGGGTTCGCGCAGCCGCGCAACGACTTCACCTTCGTGAACATGGAAGGTGGCGTCACGCCGGCGAACACCGCGAGCCTCGAGCGGACGCTGGCGGCGTTCCCCGACGCCAAGCTGCAGACCCGCGAGCAGTTCAAGGACGCGCAGGTGGCGCAGTTCACGCAGATCCTCAACGTCCTGTACGTGCTGCTCGGGCTGTCGGTGATCGTCAGCCTGTTCGGGATCGTCAACACGCTCGTGCTGACGGTGTTCGAGCGTACGCGCGAGCTGGGGATGCTGCGCGCCGTCGGGATGACGCGCAGCCAGGTCCGCCGGATGATCCGCCACGAGAGCATCGTCACGGCGCTGCTCGGCGCGGCGCTGGGGATCGCGGCGGGCGTCTTCCTCGCGGCGCTCGTCACCCAGGCGCTCGGCGACGAGGGGCTGGCATTCGCGCTGCCGCTCGGCTCGCTGCTGCTGTTCGTGCTGGCGGCGATCGTCGTCGGGATCCTCGCGGCGATCCTGCCCGCGCGGCGCGCGGCGCGCCTCAACGTCCTGGAGGCGCTGCAGTATGAGTGAGCGGCTGATCTTCACGAGCGCGACCACGGTCGCGCTCGTGCACGCGCTCGACGACGCGTTCGTCGGGCGCCAGCCGGGCGTCGACTTCGGCCAGCACGCCGTCGCCGCGGCGCTGGCCGTCGTCGCGGCGCTGGCCGCGATCGCCGCGTTCGGGCGGTTGCGGCCGGGGCTGCGCGCCGCGATCGCGCTCGCCTTCGGCGCCTTCGCGCTCGTCAACGGCGGGCTGCACGTCGCGCACATCGCCGTCGACGCCCCGTCGAACAGCGACCTCACGGGCGCGCTCGCCGCCGTCGCGGGCGCGGTCCTCGTGGGCCTCGGGATCGCGATCGCGCTGCGCCACCGCGCGCGCGGACCGCGGCGCTGGGTCAACCGCGCCGTCGGCGCCGGCGGCGGGCTGATCGTCGCCGTCCTCGTCGTCATGCCGGTCGGCGTGGCGATCACCCAGACGCACAAGTACCGCGAGCCGATCGGCGAGCCGCCGAGCGCGGCCTACCGGGAGGTCCGCTTCCCCGCCGCGGACGGCCTGCGGCTGGCGGGCTGGTACGCGCCGTCGAAGAACCGCGCCGCGGTCATCATCGTCCACGGCGGCGGCGGCGATCGCACCGGCTCGCGCGACCAGGCCGCGCTGCTCGCCCGCCACGGCTACGGGGTCCTCGTCTACGACGCGCGCGGGCGCGGCGAGAGCGAGGGCAGCCCGAACGCCTACGGCTGGGGCTGGGAGCACGACGTCGCCGGCGCGCTGCGCTTCCTGCGCGGCCGCCCGGACGTCGATCCCGAGCGGATCGGCGGGCTCGGGCTGTCGACGGGCGCGGACGTTCTCATCGAGGTGGCCGCGGAGCGCCGCGATCTTGCGGCGGTCGTCGGCGAGGGTGCGACCGTGCGCTCGTTCGCGGACTACCGCAAGGCCGGCCTCGACGCGCTGGCGCCGTCGTCGTGGACGCTCATGGCCGCCACGCGCGCGTTCTCGGGATCGGCTCCCGGCGAGCCGCTCAAGGAGCTCGTGCGTGAGATCTCCCCGACGCCGCTGCTGCTGATCGCCGGCGGTCGCGGCGCTGCCGCGCCGGGCGGTGGCGAGTTCGGGCTGAGCAAGATGTACGCCGAGGCCGCGCGCGAGCCCGTCGAGTTCTGGGGCCTGCCCGCCGGCCGGCATACCGCCGCGATCCGCGAGCGGCCCGAGGAGTACGAGCGGCGCGTCGTCGGCTTCTTCGACGACGCCCTCGTCAAACCCGGCAGCGCATGAGACGCCGTCGCGCTCGAGCCCATCGCATCGCCTCGGGCCGACGATACCCTTCGTCACATGCCCTTCCCCGCCACCCGCCTGCGGCGGATGCGCGCGACGCCCGTCCTGCGCGAGCTCGTCCGCGAGACGCGCCTCGAG
>DASZOA010000046.1:0-3961 GCA_035551055.1 Solirubrobacteraceae bacterium | reverse complement strand
GCGTTGAACATCGAGTAGTAGACGGCGAGGTTCGCGGCGCGCTCGAGGTCGGCGTCGGACAGGACGATCATCGGGTCCTTGCCGCCGAGCTCCAGCGCCACCGGCGTGAGCGTCTCGGCGGCGCGCGCCATGACCTTCCTGGCGGTCTCGGTCGAGCCGGTGAACATGATCATGTCGGCCTCGTCGACGAGCGCGGCCCCGGTCGCGCCGCCGCCGGTGGCGACCTGGAAGACGCCCTCGGGCAGGCCGCTCTCGGCCAGGCCCTCGGCGAGCAGCAGCGAGGTCAGCGGCGTGACCTCCGACGGCTTGAGGATCACGCTGTTGCCGGCCAGCAGCGCCGGGATGCAGTCGCCGAAGGAGTTCAGGAGCGGGTAGTTCCACGGCCCGATGACGCCGATCAGCCCGAGCGCCTCGTAGCGGATCACCATCTTCTTGCCCCTGGCCATGAGCGTCCTGGCGCGGACCGACTCGTCGGCGAGGAACTTCGGCGCGTGCTTGACCCAGTAGTGGATCGCCGCGCCGGCGTAGTAGAGCTCCACCATGGAGGCGTCCTCGTAGGTCTTGCCCGTCTCGGCGATGATCGTCGCGACGACGCGGTCGGCGTTGTCCATGGTCCAGCGCTGCATGCGCCGCATCACGCGGGCGCGGCCGTCGGCGCCGGGCGCCTGCCACGCGGGCTGCGCGGCGCGTCCGCGGGCGGCGAGCTCGGCGACGCGCTCGGCCGACAGCTCGGCCACGTGGGCGATGACCTCGCCGGTGGCGGGGTTCTCGACGGGGATCTCGGCTCCGCCGCCGTGGCCGTTGACGCCGCGGGCGGCCGTGGTGTCGACGCTGGCCATGTCCATTCGCTCCTCGGTTCGACGTATCGTCAGACCCTACGCTACCCCCGGCCCCGCGCCCGCCGCCGTCTCAGCGGCGGTTGCTGTGCACGTAGACGACGCGGTCGCCCGGCTGCACCTTCGCCGCGCGCGGATCGTCGAAGCGCATGAGCTGCTCGCCGCGGTTGACCGCGACGACCGGTCCCGCGATGTCGAGCGCGCGCAGCGATCCGGCCTCGTCCTCGCCGACCTCGTGCTCGGCGATGTCGAGGCCCTGGCCGATCCCGATCAGGTCCTCGAGCACCTCGGTCACCTCCGGCTGCTCCACGGCGAAGCCGAGCAGCCGGCCCGACGCCTCGGCCGACGTGATGACCGACGTCGCGCCGCTCTGGCGCAGCAGATGGACGTTCTCATGCTCGCGGGCGGCGGCGACGATCGTCGCGTCGGGGTTGAGCTCGCGCGCGGTCAGCGTCGTCAGCACGGCGGTGTCGTCGCGGTTGACGGCGACGACGACCGACCGCGCCTGGCGCACGCCCGCCTCCTCGAGCACCCCCGCCTCGGCGGCGCTGCCGGACACGGCGGTCAGGCCCTGCGCGGTGGCGCGCCCGCGCGCCTCGGGGCTCTCGTCGATGATGACGATGTCCTCCCGCCGGGTGCCCTGCCCGAGCAGCGTCGTCAGCGCGCTGCGCCCCTTGACGCCGAAGCCGCAGATGATGACGTGGTCTTTCAAGCTACTCCTCCAGCGCGCCCGGCGGTAGGCGTCGCGGCTGCGCTGCGCCAGGATCTCAAGCGTCGTACCCACGAGGAGGATGAGAAACAGGACCCGCGCCGGCGTGACGAGCAGCGTGGTCAGCAGCCGCGCGCTCTCGGTGACGGGCCTGATGTCGCCGTAGCCGGTCGTCGTGACGCTGACGGTCGCGTAGTAGAACGAGTCGAGCAGGTCGACGGAGTCGTCCTCGGGATCGACGTAGCCGCCGCGGCCGAGGTACGTCAGCAGCGCGACGAACAGCACGAGGCCGACGGCGAGGCCGATGCGCATGAGGATGCCGCGAACCGGCCCGGTGTCGCTGTGGGGAAACTCGACCGAGACGACGTCGCGGCGGCGCGCCATGCACGGACTCTAAGCGCCTACGCGATCGTGCCGGTAGCGACGAGCGCCAGCACCGCGGTGCCGAGCACGACGCGGTAGGCCACGAAGACGCCGGTCGTGTGCGTCGTCAGGAACCTCAGCAGGAACGCGATCGACAGATAGCCCGAGACGAAGGCGAGCGCGGTCGCGACCGCCGTCGGCCCGAGCCCGGCGGATCCCTCCGCGCTCCCAGCGACGACGTCCCTGAACTCGTAGACGGCGCTGAGCACGACCGCCGGGACGGAGAGCAGAAACGAGAAGCGGGCGGCCGCGACGCGGTCCATCCCCAGGAACAGGCCGGCGGTGATCGTCGCGCCCGAGCGCGAGACGCCGGGGATCAGCGCGAGCGCCTGGGCGAAGCCGATGACGATCGCGTCGCGCCGCCCGATCGCCGCCAGGTCGCGCTCGCGCCGGCCGACCGTCTCGGCCGCGAGCAGCAGGAGGCCGAGCACGATCAGCATCGTGCCGATGAGGTACAGGTCGCGCGCGCCGTGCTCGATCTGGTCGGAGAACGCCACGCCGAAGACCACGATCGGGAGCGTGCCGAGGATGAGGTACCAGCCCAGGCGGGCGTCGAGCTCCGATCGGCGCGCGGGGTCGCGCAGCGATGCCAGCCAGGCGCGGGCGATCCGCAGCAGGTCGTCGCGGAAGTACAGGACGACGGCCGCCATCGTGCCGAGCTGGATGACGGCGGTGAACGCGGCGCCCGGATCCTCCCAGCCGGCGAAGGCGGGGACCACGCGCAGGTGGCCGCTGCTCGAGATCGGCAGAAACTCGGTGAGCCCTTGGACGATCCCCAGGACGATGGCTTGGAAGAAGTCCAAGCGGGCCGGGTCCGCCGCCTGGAGCCCTAGTCGAGAAGGCCCACTAGTCGCCGAGCTCGATCGAGGTGATGCGGACCGGCTCGACCGGTTGGTCGGCGGCGGTCGTGGGGACGCTCTCGATCCGGTCGACGACGTCCATGCCGTCGGTGACCGCGCCGAAGACCGTGTGCTTGCCGTCTAGCCACGGGGCGGCCTCGGTCGTCACGACGAAGAACTGCGAGCCGTTCGTGTTCGGCCCCGAATTGGCCATCGCCAGTGCCCCGCGCACGACCTTGTGATCGTTGATCTCGTCGTCGAACTGGTAGCCGGGGCCGCCGGTGCCGGTGCCCGCCGGGCAGCCGCCCTGGATCATGAAGTCCTTGATGACGCGGTGGAACGTCAGGCCGTCGTAGAAGCCCTCGCGCGCGAGCTTCTTGAAGTTCTCGACCGTCTCGGGCGCATCGTCGTCGAAGAGCTCGACGACGATCACGCCCTCGGTGGTGCGCATCACTGCTGCTGACATGGCGCGCAGCTTAGTGGCTAGGGCGTGCCGCGCAGCTGGACGTCGCCGATCGCGACGCGTGGGTCGGCGGGCTCGGCCGGCTTCGTGAAGTGCAGCAGCACCAGCCGGACCTTCGCGCCGTCGCCCTTGCCCTTGAGCACGACGAGCCCGCCGTCCTTCGCCGACTTGACGTTCGTGAGATGGATCCAGCGCTTGTCGATGACGTCCTGCGGCAGCTGCTTGGCGCTCTTGGCGCCGTAGATCTCGACGGTGAAGCCCTCGGTCGGCGTCGCGAGGCGCAGCGAGCGCAGCGCATAGGGCTTGCCGAGGTCGATGACGAGGCCGGCCGCGATCGGCCGGTTGTCGGCGGGGACGACGACGTCCCAGACGGTCTTCGGATCGTCGTCGACCGCGTTGGCGGCGGGGCCGAACTCCGCGCCCGCGCGCTTCAGCGGGTCGTACGTCTGCGCGGCGTCCTTGGCCACCTCGATGACGGCGGCGTCGGCGGTCGCCGGCGCGCTGCCGCCGCCCGTCGCGGTGCTGCCCGATCCCCGGTCGGCGCCGCGGTCAGTGCCGGACGAGCCCGAGGAGCCGGTCGATCCCGTCGCGCCGGTTGCGGGCTGGGGCGCGAGCGCGGCGGGCGGCTGCGGCGGCGGGGTGACGGGCCGGTTCGTGACCGGCGGGGGCGTCGCCGGGATGATCGGCTGCG
>DASZOA010000045.1:0-4914 GCA_035551055.1 Solirubrobacteraceae bacterium | reverse complement strand
GCGGCGTCGGGTGCGGGCAGGTCCCAGAACAGCACGACCTCGCCCGACGCCACCTCGACGACCTCCAGGTGGTCGATCCGCGCCGGGTCCAGCCGTGCCGGACGGCGGCTCGAGCGGGTGTGCAGCAGCCGGTAGCTGCGGTTGGCGCGCATGGCTCGACGCTACGCGATCAGCGCCCGCATCGCGCCGTCGAGCGCTTCGTCGCCGTGGAAGACCCGTCCGTCGGGCAGCCAGACGGCCGGCACGTCGCGCACGCCGCGCTCGGCGGCGAGCGCCGTGGCGGACTGCAGCGCGCGGGCGACCGATGCCAGCTCGGCGCACTTGGAGACGGCGTTGGGGTGCATCTCGCAGGCGGCGGCGGCGATCAGCACGTTGTCCGGCAGACCGAGGTCGCGCCCGCCGGCGAAGGCCTGGCGAAACGCCGCGAGCGAGAACGCGACGGCGCGGCCGATCTGGTGCGCGTAGGTCGCCACGCGCATCGCGAAGGCGGTGTCGGACGGAAACGGGTCGGGCCAGCGGACGTCCTGCAGCCCCCGGCGGGCGGCGAGGCGCTCGATGCGCTCGCAGAACGCCGCGCGGTCGGTCGGGCAGCGAAAGCCGTCGAGCAGGTCGGCGGAGGGCAGGTCGGGCGCATAGACCGGGATCCACTCGGCCGCCGGCAGCAGGCCGATGATCCGCTCGGCGGCGAGGTACGCCTCGGGGCTGAAGAGGTCGAAGTAGAAGGCCGTCCGCACCGCGCCGGAGCTGCCGCTAGCCGTGGACGAGCCACCCGTCGGCATCGCGCGCGGCCTCCATGACCGCCTCCGAGAGCGTGGGATGACCGTGTACGAAGCGCGCCACCTCCTTGTAGCCGCCCTCCAGGGCCCGCACGTTGACGAGCTCCTGGATCAGCTCGGTCGCCTTCGCGCCGACGATGTGGCCGCCCAGCAGCTCGCCGTAGGTGCGTTCGCCGACGACCTTCACCAGCCCCGTCCGATCGCCGTAGACGGTGCCGGCGCCCACCGCGCCGAAGTTCACCGTGCCGACGACGACGTCGTGGCCGGCGTCGCGCGCCTGCTGCTCGGTCAGCCCGAAGCTCGCGACGTTCGGCAGGCAGAACGTCGCGCGCGGGATGTCGACGTGCTCCAGCGGATGGGTCTCGATCCCGGCGGCGTCCTCGACGGCGATGATCCCCTCGTCGGAGGCCTTGTGCGCGAGCGCGGGGCCGGCCACGAGGTCGCCGATCGCGTAGACGCCGGCAAGCGAGGTGCGCTGCGCGCCGTCGACCTCGACCAGGCCGCCGTCGCCGAGCGTGATCGCCGCCTCCTCGAGCCCCAGCCCCTCGACGTCGGGCGCGCGGCCGGTGGCGATCACGAGCCAGTCGGCCTGCTGGGGCTCGCCGGCGACGCTGAACGTCACGCCGTCGTCGCCGGACCGCACGTCCTCGACGAAGACCCCGGTGCGCACCGCGATGCCCTGCCGCTTGAAGCCGCGCTCGGCGACCTTGGAGACGTCGGCGTCCTCGGCCGGCAGGACGCGCTCCAAGCCCTCGTAGAGCGTCACGTCGCTGCCCAGCCGCGCATAGGCCGAGGCGATCTCGGTGCCCGACGCGCCCGCGCCGACGACCGCGAGCGTCCGCGGCAGCGTCTCGAGCGCCCACGCCTCCTCGGTGCCGATCACGCGCCCGCCGAACCGCGTCCCGGGCAGCGGCCTCGAGACCGAGCCGGTCGCCAGGATGACGGTCGTGGCGGCGATCTCCGTGCCGTCGAAGTTGCCGCCGACCCTGACGTTGCCGTCGTCGGTGACCGAGCCGTGGCCCTCGACGACGTCGACGCCGTTCTTCTTGAGCAGCCCGGCGACACCGCCGGTGAGCGTCTTGATGACCTTCTTGCGCCGCTCGCCTATTGCGGCGAAGTCGACCGCCGGCTCGCCGACGTTGATGCCGAAGCTGCCAGCGTCGCGGATCTCGCCGAGCACGTCGGCGACGCGCAGCACGGCCTTGGCGGGGATGCAGGCGTAGTTCAGGCAGCGCCCGCCGACGAGGTCGGACTCGACGACCGCGGTCCGCATGCCGAGCTGCGCGGCGCGGATCGCGGCCACGTAGCCGCCGGGGCCCGAGCCGATGACGATGCAGTCGTAGGAGCTCTCGGCCACGCTGCGAGCCTACCCAACTGCGGCTACGGCTCCGGCTCGCCCGGATCGCGCCGGGGCATCTGCAGCTGCGCCATCGGCCGCACGAGCTTCCAGAACAGCCAGCCCAGCAGGCCGATCGCGACGACCGGGATGATCGCGTGCCACAGCTTCTGGACGCCGATCAGATACAGCGAGAGGAAGACGATCTGCAGGCCGAGGATCGCCTGAAAGCCGAGCACCGCCCAATACTGGCGGGCGAGCATCCCCAAGGCCGCGACGACCAGCAGCGCGGTGGTGACGCCGGTCGCGATCGACGGATTGCCGCTGGCGGTCGAGATGTCGTTGCCGCTCAGCGCGGTGACGAGGTTCGCGATCGCGAAGACGAAGGCGACGATCGCGGCGACCGTGACCACGCGCGGGCGCTCGCCCGGCGCGAGCGGCTCGAGGCTGGCGCGGACCTCGTCGTCGCGCGCGCGGGCGCGCGCGTAGCCGCGGTCGGGCGCCGGCGCCGTGGCGCTCACGGTACGCTCGTTGGCCGGCGCGGCGGCGCTCGCCGCGCGCTCGTTGGCCGGCGCCGCGGCGCTCGTCGCGCGCTCGCGGCCGGAACGTGGCGCGGGCGCTGCCGGCGCGGTGGTCTCCGGCGCCTCGCTCCCCCCGGAGCGCCGGCGCTTGCGGCTACGGGCGCCCACGGAGCGGCTCGACCTCCTCGAGCGCGGCGCGCAGGGCCGCCGCGGCGGCGCCGGGGTCGTCGGCCTCGGCGATCGCGCGCACGACGGCGATCCGCTGCGCGCCGGCGGCCACGACGTCGCCCACGGTGTCGACGTCGATCCCGCCGATCGCGAAGAACGGCACCGGCGCGTGGAAGGCGGCGTAGCGCACGAGCTCGACGCCGACGGGATGGCGGCCGGGCTTCGTCGGCGTCGCGTAGACGGGCCCGACGCCGATCAGGTCGGCATCCGCCGCGGCGTCGATCTGGTAGGGGAAGTGCGTCGAGCGCCCGACGAGCGCGCCGGCGCCGGCACGGCTGCGCGCGTCGGGCACGTCCATGTCCTGCTGGCCGACGTGGCAGCCGTCGGCGCGGGCGGGCGCGACGAGGTCGGGGCGATCGTTGAGGATGAGCAGCGCGCCCGCGTCGTCGCACAGCTCGCGCGCGACGGCGGCGCCGGCGAGCAGCTCCTCGTCGCCGGCGTCCTTGTCGCGCAGCTGGACGATGTCCACCCCGCCGGCGAGCGCGGGCGCGAGCACGTCGCGCAGCGCGCGCCCGCCGGGCCGCAGGTTGCAGACGAGGTACAGCCGCGCGTCCCGCAGCCGCGCGCGACGGTCGTCGAGGCTGAGCATCCCCTCCATTGTGGCAACGGGCGACGGCTGCGCCGCGCCGCCATCGGGCCGGCGCCTGCCTGCGTGCCGGGGGATCGTGCGCGTTGCCGCGGCCGGGTCTTGCGCGTGGCGTCCTTCATGTGGACGCAACGTCCACAGCCCCCGTGCGAGGGCGTGCCGGCCGCGGCCGTGTCCGGCGGGTGATGCGTGTTGCGTCCATGCTGTGGACGCAACGTCCATAGCCCCCGTGCGAGGGCGTGCCGGCCGCGGCGGTGCCCGGGGGTGATGTGTGTCTGCGTCCTTGTGAGTGGACTGATCGCGTGCTCGAGTGACATTCGAGCGTCTCGTCGCCGCCGGGGTGTCGCTCCATCACCGATGTCATGCGGGAGTGACACCCGCCGCGGCGCCGCTCGTCGAGGTGTCGCTCGAGCACGTCGGCACGCCGGTCGGGAGGACCGCGTGAGACCCGGACGTCTCGCCGCCGGCAGCATCCCGGGCGGAGCGCATGCGCGAGTGACGTCCGAGCGCCTCGTCGCCGCCGGGGTGTCGCTCGATCACGCATGTCATGCGGGAGTGACACCCGGAGCGGCGCCGCTCGTCGAGGTGTCACTCGAGCACGTCGACGCGCCGGTCGGGAGGCTCGCGTGACCCCCGGCGACGTCGAGCGCGTCGACGTGTCGCCCGAGCACATCGATGCGCGGATCCGGAGGCTCCGGGCGTTCGCCCGGACGACTCACTTTCGAGCAGCGCGTGCGCTGTGGCTCGGTCGCGGCGCGCGCCAACGCCGGGGTCTGCTGCATCCCGTCCATGTCGCGGTAGATCGCTGGGGCGCGCTGGGCAGCTCGCCGTGGTCGCGCGCCAGGCGCCGATGCTCGCCTCCGGCTCGGACGTGCTGATCAGTCGTCACGCGGCCCTTGGGCTCTACGCGGTCCGGCCGCATCCCCTCGGCGGCAGCGACGTCACCGTGATCGGCCGCCGCGTGCGCTGAAGCGGAACGCAAGGTTCAGGCCCGGGGTGCGAGCGCGTCGTGCCGTCCCGCGGCGCGTCGTGGCCATTGTTGCGCGACGCTGCGCGGCTCCGCGTCGGGGGTCGTGTGCGTGGCGTCCTTGTTGTGGACGCAACGTCCCAGCCCCCGCGAGCGGGCGCGGCGCGCGTGGCGTCGCGCACCCCGATATAGAGCGACCGCCGGGCGGACGCGGCGCCGCGCGACCCAGGAAGCCGCGGCGAGGGTCTAGGATGGAACGCATAACGGGAGCCCGCGAACGGGCTGAGAGGGCGATCGTGCCGACCGTCAACAGCTGATCCGGATCATGCCGGCGAAGCGAGGTGTCATGCCCCAGGACAGAACTGCAACGACCGACGTCGCCGTCATCGGCGGGGGCGTCATCGGGCTCGCCATCGCCTGGCGCGCCGCCCAGCGCGGCCACGCGGTCTGCGTGCTCGAGCGCAGCGAGCTCGGTGCCGGCGCCTCGCACGTCGCGGCAG
>DASZOA010000044.1:0-8364 GCA_035551055.1 Solirubrobacteraceae bacterium | reverse complement strand
GCGACCGGCGCGATGTCGCTCGGCTCGCTGTCGCGCGAGTCGCACGAGATGCTCGCGATCGCGATGAACCGCCTCGGCGGCAAGTCGAACACCGGCGAGGGCGGCGAGGACCCGGTCCGCTACACGCCCGACCCGAACGGCGACCTGCGCCGCTCGGCTATCAAGCAGGTCGCCAGCGGGCGCTTCGGCGTCACGATCCACTACCTCGTCAATTCCGATCAGCTGCAGATCAAGATGGCCCAGGGCGCCAAGCCCGGCGAGGGCGGCCAGCTGCCCGGCCACAAGGTCGACGAGTACATCGGCTGGGTGCGGCACACGACGCCCGGCGTCGGCCTCATCTCGCCGCCGCCGCACCACGACATCTACTCGATCGAGGACCTCAAGCAGCTCATCTACGACCTGCGCTGCGCCAACCCGACCGGCCACGTGTCGGTCAAGCTCGTCGCCGAGATCGGCGTCGGCACCGTCGCCGCCGGCGTCGCGAAGGCCAACGCCGACCACGTGCTGATCTCGGGCCACGACGGCGGCACGGGCGCCTCGCCGCTGTCGTCGATCCAGGCCGCCGGCGTGCCGTGGGAGATCGGCCTGGCCGAGACGCAGCAGACGCTGCTGCGCAACGACCTGCGCTCGCGCATCATCGTCCAGACCGACGGCCAGCTGAAGACCGGCCGCGACGTCGCGATCGCCGCGATGCTCGGCGCCGACGAGATGGGCTTCTCGACGGCTCCGCTCATCGCCGCGGGCTGCATCATGATGCGCGCCTGCCACCTCAACACCTGTCCGGTCGGCATCGCGACGCAGGACCCCGAGCTGCGCAAGCGCTTCAGCGGCCAGCCCGAGCACGTCGTGAACTACTTCTTCTTCGTCGCCGAGGAGGTCCGCGAGATCATGGCCTCGCTCGGGATCCGCTCGATGGACGAGCTGATCGGCCGCTCGGACCTGCTCTGCCAGGACGAGGCGATCGAGCACTGGAAGGCGCGCGGCGTCGACCTGACGAACATCCTCACGATGCCCGAGCTGCCCGAGGGCACGCCGCTGCACCGCGTGCGCCCGCAGGAGCCGGTGCTCGACGACGCGCTGGACTGGGAGCTCGTGGAGGCCTCCACGCCGGCGCTCCAGGACGCGAGCCCGGTCGAGCTCGAGCGCCCGATCCGCAACGTCAATCGCTGCGTCGGCGGCATCCTGTCGAGCTTCATCGCGCGTGAGTACGGCGCCGACGGGCTGCCCGCCGGAACGATCCGCGTCACGTTCCGCGGCTCGGCCGGGCAGTCGTTCGGCGGCTGGCTGGCGCCCGGCGTCGAGTTCGCCCTGCACGGCGACGCCAACGACTACACCGGCAAGGGGCTGTCCGGCGGGACGCTGGCGATCCTGCCGCCCGACGGCGCGACGTTCCGCGCCGAGGAGAACGTGATCATCGGCAACACCGTGCTGTACGGCGCGACGAGCGGCAAGATGTTCGCCCGCGGCATGGCCGGCGAGCGCTTCGCCGTGCGCAACTCGGGCGCGAGCGCGGTCATCGAGGGCGTCGGCGATCACGGCTGCGAGTACATGACCGGTGGACGCGTCGTCGTGCTCGGCCAGACCGGGCGCAACTTCGCCGCCGGCATGAGCGGCGGGCTCGCGTTCGTGCTCGACGAGGACGGCACGTTCGCGGAGCGCATGAACCCGGCGATGGTCGACCAGCTCGAGGAGCTCGACGAGGGCGACGTCATCGAGCTGCGCGCGCTCGTCGAGGAGCACGTCGAGCGCACCGACTCGCCGGTCGCCGAGCGCGTCCTGGAGAATTGGGACGAGCTGCTGCCGCGCTTCGTGAAGATCTTCCCGACCGACTACAAGCGCGTCCTCGCCGAGCGCGCGGCGGCCGAGGCCGCGGCGTCCAACGGCGCGGGGCGCGGCGGCGCGGGGAGCGACGGCGCGGGGAGCGACGGTGCGGGGAGCGACGGCGCGGGGCGCGACGGACGCCCGGCGCACGCCGACGACTTCCGCGGCGAGACCGTCGACGTCGTCGGCACGCCGCAGGTCCGCGAGCGCGAGGGCGAGTAGGCGCGCGCGATGGGCGAGCTCCGGGCGTTCTTGAAGATCGACCGCGTCGGGGTCCCGTACCGCGACCCGGCCGAGCGCGCCCACGACTACAAGGAGTTCCTCGTCCGCCGGTCGGACGCCGAGCTCGCCGCCCAGGGTGCGCGCTGCATGGAGTGCGGCGTGCCGTTCTGCCACAGCGGCTGCCCGCTGGGCAACCTCATCCCCGACTGGAACGACCTCGTCTACCGCGGGCGCTGGCACGACGCGATCCGCCAGCTGCACGCCACGAACAACTTCCCCGAGTTCACCGGGCGGCTGTGCCCGGCGCCGTGCGAGCCCGCCTGCGTGCTCGAGATCCGCGAGGGCGAGGCGGTGACGATCAAGCAGATCGAGAACGCGATCATCGACCGCGCGTGGGAGGAGGGCTGGGTCGAGCCGCTGCCGCCCGTGCGCGAGACCGGCCGCAGCGTCGCGGTCGTCGGGTCCGGACCGGCGGGCATGGCCGCCGCGCAGCAGCTGCGCCGCGCCGGCCACGCCGTCGTGCTGTTCGAGCGCGACGAGTCCGCCGGCGGGCTCGTCCGCTTCGGCGTGCCGGACTTCAAGATCGAGAAGCGGCTCGTCCAGCGGCGCGTCGAGCAGCTGATCGCCGAGGGCGTCGAGGTGCGCTGCGGCGTCGACGTCGGCAGCGACGTGCCCGTCGACGAGCTGCGCGCATCGTTCGACGCGGTCGTGCTGGCGACGGGCTCGCGCACGCCGCGCGACCTGTCGGTGCCGGGGCGCGAGCTGGACGGCATCCACCTCGCCATGGATTACCTCTACGACCGCAACCGCTGGGTCGCCGAGCAGACGGGCACGCCGACGGGCACGCAGCCGCCGCCGCTGAGCGGGCTGACGGCCGAGGGCAAGCACGTCGTCGTGATCGGCGGCGGCGACACGGGCGCCGACTGCGTCGGCAACGCGGTCCGCGAGGGGGCCAGGTCGATCGAGCAGTTCGAGCTGCTGCCCGAGCCGCCGCCCAAGCGCCCCGACGACCGCACCCCGTGGCCGCTGTGGCCCCAGAAGTTCCGCCTCTCCTACGCGATGGAGGAGGTGCGCGAGATCGGCGTCGGCGAGCAGGACTTCTCCGTCGTGACGACGCACTTCACCGGCGACGACGAGGGACGGGTCCGCACGCTGCACTACGCGCAGGCCGAGCCCGCCCCGCCGTTCAAGCCGGTCGCGGGCACCGAGCGCGAGATGCGCGCCGACCTCGTCCTGCTCGCGATGGGCTTCCTGCACCCCGAGCAGGACCTGCTCGACAAGCTCGGCGTCGCCAAGGACCAGCGCGGCAACGTCAAGGCGGTCAAGCCCTACACCACGTCGGAGGAGGGCGTCTTCGCCGCGGGCGACGCGCGGCGCGGCCAGTCGCTCATCGTCTGGGCGATCAACGAGGGCCGCCAGTGCGCGCGTATGGTCGACCGCTACCTCGGCGAGCTGCGCCCGACGCCCGCCGCCGCGGCGGACGCCGACGAGGAGCTGGCCGGACCGCCGCAGCACGTCGGTCCCGGCGTGCCGGCGTAGCCCGCGGCCGGGCGGGGTACCTCCGACGCGATGGACCTCATCGTGTACCTCATCGTGCTGTGCGTCATCGGGCTCGTCGTCGGCGCGCTCGCGCGGCTCGCGCTGCCCGGCCGGGACCCGATGAGCATCTGGCAGACGATCGCGATCGGCATCGGCGGCTCGCTGCTGGCGGGAATCGTCGCGCGGCTGCTGTTCAACAGCGGCGCCGGCTTTCTGCTGTCGGTCATCTTCGCGGCGGCCATCGTCTACCTCGTGCGCCGCTCACGCGGCGGCGGGTTGATGGATCCCGGCGCGCCGCCGTACGACCGCTGAGTGCTTCCGCTCCCGCTGGTCACCGTGGCGCCGCCACGCGCGGTCGCGCGAGCGCGACGAGTCGCCGGCGCCGAGGGTAGGCCGCGTCGGCGCCCTCGTGCCACGGCGCTGCGAGACTCCGCGCGGCCCGCTGCGGCCGCCGGTACAGTGACGCAGGCGTCACGTTGCGTCCCAACCGGAGGTCCGCCGCCCACATGGCCCCGCTGCCCACCGCCGCGATCATCGGTGCCGGCTCGTCCGGCATCGCTGCAGCCAAGGCCCTGCACGAGCGCGAGATCGCGTTTTGCTGCTTCGAGGCGTCCGATCGCGTCGGCGGCAACTGGGTCTTCGACAACAAGAACGGGATGTCGGCCGCCTACCGAGACCTGTACATCAACACGTCGCGCGAGCGGATGCAGTACTCGGACTTCCCGATGCCGAAGTCCTATCCCGACTTCCCGCACCACTCGCAGATCGCGGCCTACTTCGACGCCTACGTCGACCGCTTCGGCTTTCGCGACCGCATCCGCTTCGAGACCGCGGTCGTTCATGCCGCGCAGCGCCGCGACGGGACCTGGCTGCTGGAGGACTCGCACGGCAAGCAGCACGAGTACGACGTGCTGCTCGTCGCCAACGGCCACCACTGGGACCGCCGCTGGCCCGAGCCGGCGTTCGTCGGCAGCGACATGTTCGAGGGCATCCAGATGCACGCCCACGACTACCGCGACAACGGCTTCCTCGCCGGCCGGGACGTCGTCGTGGTCGGCATGGGCAACAGCGCGATGGACATCGCGGTCGAGTCCAGCTACGTCGCGCGCTCCACCCATCTCGCCGCGCGGCGCGGAGCGTGGATCGTCCCGAAGTACATCTTCGGCAGGCCGCTGGATCAGATCTCGACGATGGCGCTCGTGCCGCACTGGCTGAACTCGCGCATCTCGGAGCTGATCATCCGCCTGCACACCGGCCGCCCGGAGCGCTACGGCCTGCCGCGGCCCGACCATCGCTTCGGCCAGGCGCACCCGACGATCTCCGGGCGCATCCTCGACCGCATCGTCCACGGCACGATCGCACCGCACCCGAACATCGCGCGGCTCGGGCCCGACTGGGTCGAGTTCGAGGACGGCACGCGCGCGCACGCCGACGTCGTCATCTACTGCACCGGCTACCGCATCACGTTTCCGTTCTTCGACGAGGACTTCATCGCGGCGCCGGGCAATCGCATCGACCTGTTTCGCCGCGTCTTCGCCCCGCGCAACCCGAGCCTGGCGTTCGTCGGGCTGCTGCAGCCGATCGGCGCGACCATGCCGCTCGCCGAGGCGCAGGGGCAGTGGATCGCCGAGTACCTGCGCGGCGAGTACCACCTGCCCGCGCCGCGCGCGATGGACGCCGACATCCGCCGCGAGCAAGCAAGCATGCGCAGGCGCTACGTCGCCTCCAAGCGCCACACGATCCAGGTCGACTTCGACCGCTACCTCTATGACCTGCGGCGCGAGCGCCGGCGCGGCGCGCAGCGCGCCGCGCGGGACGGCAACGCGCTGCCGGTGCCCGCGCGCGCCGGCGGCGCGGCCGCGGCGAAGGCGGCTGTCGCGTGAGCGCCGGTCTGGCTTGTGCGACAGTGGCCGTTGTGGCGGGCGCGCGCAGCGGGTGCTCGCGATGAGCGTCGCGACCGACGCCGAGGGCGGCCGGCGGGCGGCGACGAAGGCCGCCAACCGCGCCGCGATCCTCGATGCCGCGCGCGCGGTGTTCGCGGAGACCGGCTTCGGCGCTGCGTCGGTGCGCGACATCATCCGGCGGACCGATCTCGCGACCGGCACGTTCTACAACTACTTCCCCGACAAGGAGTCGCTGTTTCGCGCCGTGGTCGAGGAGAGCGCGCAGAAGGTCCGCGCGCGCGCGCAGGCCGCGCGCCGCGAGGCGCACTCGGTCGAGGAGTTCGTCGCCGCCGGCTACCGCGAGTACTTCGGCTTCCTCTCCGCCGACCCGGAGGCGTTCGCGCTCATGCGCCGCAACAGCGGCACGATCCGAGCGATGTTCGACGAGCCGATCTTCGGCGCCGGCATCGACGAGCTCGCCGCCGATCTGCGCGCGGCGATGAAGACCGGCCTGGTTCCGAGGATCGATGCCGACTACATGGCCGCGGCGATGGTCGGCGCCGCGCTCGAGGTCGGCGTCGCGATGATTCGGCGCGAGCCGCCCGACGTGGAGGGCGCGACGCGGTTCGCGACGCGCGTCTTCCTCGGCGGGATCGAGCGCCTCGGTGCCGCGCAGGGCGGGTAGTCGCTTGTAACGAGCGGCTGTCGCGGTCGCTGTGACGGCGAGCCGGTGCGAGCCGTCGGGCGAGCCCGGACGCCGGCGGGCGTCCGGCGCCCGCGAGCTCGGGCGATCCCGAGATCGGGTTGCGGGCGGGTCGTGGAAGACGCGAGCTCGGGCCGTCGATGCCGTCGCGCACCGCGGCGCTGCAGACCGCGGTGGCGGCGCCGGCGCGTGCGGTGCCGGTGAGCGACGGGTTGCCGCCCGATCGAGGCCGATCTTGCCCCGCCGCGAGCGACGATCTCCGCCTGTCGACGCGATCGCCACCGGGAGCGCCGCGATCGGCGCCTGCGAGACCGGGGGCTTTGGACGTTGCGTCCCTCATATGGACGCTTAAGCCACAACCCCGGCGCGCGCGTCACCGCCGAACGAGTGCGAGCCGCCACCGGCGGCGCGCAGAATCGACGGGCCTAGACTGAGCCGTCGTGCCACCGACCTTCTGTCGCCACAACCGCTTCGTCCAGAACTGCCCGATCTGCCGAGCGCCGGAGCGCGCACCGGCGGCGACGAAGCGCACGGCGCGCTCGTCCTCAGCGACGAGCGCGCGGCCGCGGCCGGGTGCGGCCGCGGGGCCGCGCGCGGCGCGCAGCAGCGCAGTCCGCGTTCGCCAGCTCGCCCAGGCTGCCGACGACGGCTACCGCTGCGAGCTCGTGCCCGGCCTGAAGGCGAGCACCGACGCCGAGCGGCTGGTTGGCGAGCTCGCGTTCTCGAGTGCGCGCCTTCGCGAGCTGTCGGATGACCCGCCCGGGCTGTACGAAGAGATCGCCTCGCTCGATGACGCCGAGGAGGCGCTCTGGCTCGCGTTTCTCGTGACCTATATCGGGCCGACCGAGGATCGGGACGACGCGTTCGCGGCGATCCGCGAGGCACACGTGCCGTGGGCGTCAGGCGAGCTTCCGCGGCTCGATGTCGCCCGAGGGCCGCGCTCGGAGCTGTCGGATGCAGGGGGCGAGCGCACCGTGCTGGCCTACCGCGCCTGGGCGCAGCGCGCGGGCGGACAGCAGCCGGCGTTCGCCGGCGAGGACGCCTGGGCGCCCGAGCGGCGCTTCGATCGTGTGTTCGAACGGCTGTCGCTGCCGGGCTTCGGTCGCGCCGGCCGTTACGAGCTGCTCGTGTCGCTGGGACGCCTCGGCCTCGTCGACGTGCGCCCCGCGACGCTGCGCCTCGCCGACGACGCGACGACGCTCGCTGCCAAGCGGGTGTTCGGGATCGGCGACACCGTGCTGCTCGAGCGCCGTGCGCGCGCGCTCGCCGACGCATACGAGCTGCCGATCGAGGTGCTCGACCTCGCGCTGTTCAACTGGGGCGCGCGAGTCGGAGCGGCGCGTGCGACGTACGGCTCGGCGATCGCAGGGCTCGATTCCGAGCGCGACGCGCTCGCAGACGTGCTCGGCGTCTGACGACGGCTCGGCCTCCGACTCGCCGCCGCCGCCGCCGGTTAACGTCGCTACTTGCGGACTTTTCGATCACCTGCGGGGGCGAATCTCACCGTAGGTTTCTCTAGGGGAGTGCAGAGGCCGAAATCAGGGGCGCCGAGCGGGAGGCCGTGTTGGACGACACGCAGGGAGGAGGGGAGAGAGGGAGTGCCGCAGAGGAGCTCATCCTGCGCACGATCGCGGCCCACGCCGACTCGCTGCTGCGCACCGCGCGGCGGTTCTCTCTGTGTCCCGACGACGCGCAGGATGCCTACCAGCGCGGGCTCGAGATCTTCATGGCTCACGCGGAAGGTCTCGATCCCGCTCGCGCGGCCGGCTGGCTGCATGTCGTGGTCAAGCGCGAGGCGCAGTCGATCCGCCGCTCCCGTCAGAAGCTCGTGGCGTCCGTCGACGTCGACCTCGACGCGCACCAGGCCCCCTCTGTGCCGACGCCAGAGGAACAGCTTGCGATGTTCGACCTCATCGGCCGCTCCGCCGAAGCGCTGCAGCGCCTGAAGCCGCAGGAGTTGCGCGCGCTGTGGCTGCGCGCGCAGGGACATAGCTACAACGACATCGGCGTCATGACCGGCTGGTCCTATACGAAGGTCAACCGTTGCCTGACCGAGGGCCGGCGCAGCTTCCTCGCGCGCTACGCGGAGATCGAGTCGGGCGCGGAGTGCGAGCGCTGGCTTCCGGTCATCTCGGCGATGGTCGACGGCGAGGCGACCCGCGAGCAGATGCTCGACCTGCGCCCGCACCTTCGCAA
>DASZOA010000043.1:0-2741 GCA_035551055.1 Solirubrobacteraceae bacterium | reverse complement strand
CCGTGCTCGTCGCAGGCCGCGCGCGCCGCGCGCAGCAGCTCGTCGTCGAGCACGTACACGCCGCTCTCGCCCTGCACCGGCTCGAGGATGACCGCGGCGGTGCGCTCGTCGACGGCGGCCACGAGCGCCTGGGCGGTCGGCGCGACGGCGACGAAGCCGGGCACGAGCGGCGCGAACGGCGCCTGCTTGGCCTCCTGCGGCGTTGCCGACAGCGAGCCGTACGTGCGCCCGTGAAAGCCGCCCTGCAGCGAGATGATCGTGCCGCCCGGCCTGGCCTTGCGCGCGAGCTTCAGCGCCGCCTCGTTGGCCTCCGTCCCGGAGTTGGCGAAGTGCACCTTGCCGCCCAGCGAGCACTCCGCCAGCCGCCGGGCGAGCTCCATCCCCGGGGCGCTGTAGAAGAGGTTTCCGATGTGCACGAGGCGCTCGGCCTGCTGCTGGATGGCCGCGACGACCGCGGGGTGCGAGTGGCCGAGCGAGGTGACCGCGAGACCGGTCTGGAAGTCGAGGTACTCGTTGCCGTCGTCGTCCCACAGCCGCGCGCCGTCGCCGCGCACGAACTCGACGGGCAGGCGCGCGTAGGCCGCGACGACGTGCTCGCGCTCGAGCGCCTGCAGCGTGCCCAGGCTCATATCGCCGGATGGATCTTCGTGCCGATGCCGGCGTCGGTGAACAGCTCGAGCAGCACCGAGTGCGCGACGCGGCCGTCGACGATGTGCGCTGCGCTCACGCCGCCGTAGATCGCGTCGATGCAGGCCTGCAGCTTGGGCCGCATGCCGCCGCCGATCTGCTCCAGCGCCTCCTCGACCTCGTCGGTCGCGGCCTGCGTGATCCGCGACTCGGCATCGCGCGGGTCGCGCAGCCAGCCCGCGACGTCGGTCAGGAAGATGACCTTGTAGGCGCCGAGCTCGCGCGCGATCGCGCCGGCGGCCTCGTCGGCGTTGATGTTGTAGGAGGCGCCCTCGGCGTCGGCGCCGACCGACGCGATCACCGGGATGTAGTCCTGGGCGATGTGACGCAGCACGTCGACGTTGACGCGCGCGATGCGCCCGACGAAGCCGATGTCCTCGCCCGACGGCGCCGTCTGGCGCTCGACGCGCAGCAGCCGCCCGTCGTCGCCGCACAGCCCGACCGCCGGCTGACCGTGGCGCCCGAGCCGCAGGACGATGTCCTTGTTGACCTTGCCGACGAGGACCATCTTGGCGATCTCGACGGTCGCCTCGTCGCTGACGCGCAGCCCCTCGACGAACTCGACGGGCATCTCGAGGCGCTGCATGTACGTCGTGATGTCGGGCCCGCCGCCGTGCACGACGACGGGGTTCATGCCGACGTACTTGAGCAGCACGACGTCGCGCGCGAACTCCTCGCGCAGCTCGGGATCGCTCATCGCCGCGCCGCCGTACTTGATCACGACCGTGCGGCCGTGGAACTCGCGGATGTACGGAAGCGCCTCGAGGAGGGTCCCGACGTCTCTCACGTCGTGTATTCCGCGTTGATCGTCACGTACTCGTGGCCGAGGTCGGAGAAGACGACCTCGGCCTCGGCGCCCGCGCCGGGCAGCCCGACCTCGTACTCGATCTCCGGGCCGGCGGCGACCGCCCGCAGCGCGTCCTCGTCGTGCGCCACGGCCTCGCCACCGGCGCAGACCGCGATGCCCTCGATCGCGATGTCGAGCTGAAGCGGCGCCATCCCCGGCAGCGCGGCGCCGACGGCCTGCGCGATCCGCCCCCAGTTCGGGTCGGCGCCGTACAGCGCGGTCTTGACGAGCGGGGAGTTGGCGATCGCCCGCGCGCAGCGCTCGGCGGCGGCGCCGTCGCCGCCGCGCACGACGACCCGGCCGATCCGCCGGGAGCCCTCGCCGTCGCGGACCACGAGGATGGCGAGCATCCGCAGCAGCGCGTCGAGCGCCTCGCCGAAGCGCAGCTCGTCCTCGCTGGAGGGCGCGACGCGAACGCCGCTGGCGCCCGAGCAGACGAGGATCGCGGTGTCGTTCGTCGACAGCTGCCCGTCGACCGAGACGCGCTCGAACGACCGCTTGACGCAGACGCCCAGCAGCAGGTCGGCCGTCGCCGGGTCGAGCGCGGCGTCGGTCTGCACGAAGCAGAGCATCGTCGCGAACGCCGGCTCGATCATCCCCGCGCCCTTGCACTGCGCGCTCAGGCGGATCGTGCCCGCCGGCAGGCGCACCTGCAGCGAGGCGCGCTTCGCGAACGCGTCGGTCGTCATGATCGCCTCGCTGAACAGCTCGTCGCCGTCGGGGCGCAGGGTGGTGGCGGCGGCGCCGATCGCGGCCTCGATCCCGCCGAGCGCCAGCGGCACGCCGATCACGCCGGTCGAGGCGACGGCGACGCTGCGCGGTGGTGCGGCGATCGCCTGCGCCGCGGCGCGCTGCATCGCGCGCGCGGCGAGCAGCCCGTCGCGGCCGGTCGCCGCGTTGGCGTTGCCGGAGTTCGCGACGACCGCGCGCAGGGCGCCGGATTCGGTCTCGTCCCGGCTGACGAGGACGGGCGCGGCGAGCACGCCAGAGCGCGTGTAGCGCGCCGCGCTGACCGGCTCGTCGGCGTCGCAGACGAGCAGCCCGACGTCGAGCGCGCTGCCGCCCTTGATCCCGGCGCGCGCCGCCGCCGCGCGAAAGCCGGCGGGCAGACCGCGACCGAGGTCGGTGACGTGGGCGGGCCGCGGCACCCAGCGCGAGGCGAAGAAGCCGCGGCCGGCGGCGGTCGGGGTCACGGCTCGATCCCGGC
>DASZOA010000042.1:0-1957 GCA_035551055.1 Solirubrobacteraceae bacterium | reverse complement strand
ATCCGCAGCAGCGCCCAGCACAGCAGCCCGAGCGCCGCCAGGCCCAGGGCGGCGACGATCGCGAACGCCGCCTCGCCGAACGGGACGGCCGCGAGCGCGGCGAGGAGCGTGAGCGGATGGGG
Source organism: Solirubrobacteraceae bacterium (assembly GCA_035551055.1). Lineage (GTDB taxonomy): Bacteria > Actinomycetota > Thermoleophilia > Solirubrobacterales > Solirubrobacteraceae > CADCVQ01. The sequence goes on along the minus strand of DASZOA010000042.1, from coordinate 1,835 downwards.
GACCGGGCTGTACGCCAGGGCCTCGTAGCCGCTCGCGCGACCCTCGAGCACGTCCTGAGCCGAGGCGAGCACGAACGCGTAGTCATACGAGGGGTACGCGTTCGGCTCGAGCACCGCCGCCAACCCGGCGACTGCGGCGACGAAGACCACGGCGAGCGCCGGGCGCGGGAGCGACACGGCCGCGATCGTAGTCGTCACGGGCGGCGCCCCTGCTGGCGCAGCCTCGCGAGGCGCCTCGACGCGACGCTGCTGGGCATCGAACCGGCAGTGCTCGCGGCAGTCGCCGTGCCTCGCCGCGTCGAGCCCTCACCGCTGTCGTTCCGCGCGAGCGTCGCCTACGGGCTGAGAACGCTGCTCGTGCGCTTCCGCCACCACGTCCGCGGCGGCGCGCCGGCAGCCGGGGCCGGCGTAGAGCTCCCACCGCGACGTGCGCGCTACGACGCGGAACCGTTCGGCGAACTCGTGTTCGGCGAGGACGTTCGACCGGGTGGTCCGGCCGACCGTTGCCAGCATGCGGCGCTGGTAGCGGTCGACCGGCGTCGGCAGCAGCACGGTGCCGCGCTCGGGCGTCGCGTGGCGGAAGTGGAACGCGACCGCGCGCGCGGGGACGTTCAGCCAGTAGCGCAGGGACGGCCGGTAGCCGTAGCCGGGGACGCGGATCGGATGGCAGGCGGGCGAGGCCAGATACGCGCGCTGGGCGGGGGCGGTCGCCCAGTGCTGGAGGTGGTCGATGAGCGCGACCCGCTCCTCTTGGTCGCGCCGGTGGTTGTCCCACGCTCGCACGCGGTCGTTCGCGAGCACGAGGATCGCGAGTGCTGCGAGTGTCAGGCCGCCCGCGGTCCACGCGGCCGTCGCTCGCCGCGCGCCCGTCCACCCGAGCGCACAGAGCGCGAACAGCACGGCGATCATGGCGCCCGGCAGGACGAGGTAGCGCCGCAGCACCGGGCTCTCGCCGAGCAGCGACGGCGCGACGGTCGCGAGCAGCGCGACGGCGCCCGCCAGCAGCGGCACCGCCACGCCCCGGCGGCCGTCGTGCCAGGCGAGGGCGGCTCCCGCGAGCGCGCCGAGCACGAGCGGCCAGCCGCTGACCGAGGTGATCGCGATCCACGCCTCGTCGAGCGAGGCCGTCGCCGCCGCCTTTTCGGTGTAGACGCGCGTGACCTCGACCGAGTGCAGCGGGTTGCCCGTGAGCAGGCCGTCCATCGCCATCCACGCGAGCGGCGCGGAGGCGACGAGCGCAGCCAGGCGCAGGCGCTCCGGCCACGCCCGCCCGGGCAGCAGGTACAGCCAGTAGACCCCCGCGAGCAGCCACGCCTCCGGACGGAGCAGGCCGGCGAGCGCGAGCAGCGCGAGCACCACGGGCCCCCGGCGCGGCCGCGCGAGCTCGGCCGCCACGGCGACGGCGACGAGCGCGGCGAACCCCACGTCGCCGAAATTTCGCGCGGCCAGCTCAAAGATCGGCGGGCTCGTGAACACCAGCGCCGCGGCGAGCAGCCCCGCCGGCCACGAGCCGAGCAGGGCGCCGATCCGCAGCAGCGCCCAGCACAGCAGCCCGAGCGCCGCCAGGCCCAGGGCGGCGACGATCGCGAACGCCGCCTCGCCGAACGGGACGGCCGCGAGCGCGGCGAGGAGCGTGAGCGGATGGGGGACCGGGCTGTACACCGGAACCTCGTAGCCGGTCGCGCGACCCTCGAGCACGTCCTGAGCCGAGGCGAGCACGAACGCGTAGTCGTACGAGGGGTACGCGTTCGGCTCGAGCACCGCCGCCAACCCGGCGACCGCGGCGACGAAGACCACGGCGAGCGCCGGGCGCGGGAGCGACACGGCACGCGATC
>DASZOA010000041.1:0-2337 GCA_035551055.1 Solirubrobacteraceae bacterium | reverse complement strand
AGCGCGAGCATCTGGTTTGCGTCCGCGCACGCGTCCTCGAGCTCGTGCAGCGGCACCCCCGGCTGGAGCACCGCGGTGAAGTCGCCGCGGTTGTGCTCGACGATCGCGTCGAGCGCGGTCGTGCGCAGCTCGGCGGCGCAGCTCGCCCCCGGGCCGCCCCCCCTCTTCGTGCCCGCACCGGCGATGCGCACCGCGGCGCCCTCGCCCGCGCAGTCGCGCAGCAGCCCCGCCGCCTCCTGCGCCGTCTCCGGCGTGTGCGCGGGTACGGTCTGCGCGCTCAAAACCGCTCCGCGATGCCGGCCCGCTCAAGCGGGTGGGCGCGGTACGGGCCGGGCACCTCGCCGCAGAGCCGCGGCGTCGGCATGACCTTGCCCGGGTTCGCCAGCCCGCGCGGGTCGAAGGCGCAGCGCAGGTGCTGGAAGGCCGCGAGGTCGGGCTCGTCGAACATCCGCGGCATGTGGCCCTTCTTGTCGACGCCGATGCCGTGCTCACCGGTGATCGAGCCGCCGACCTCGATGCACACCTCGAGGATCTTGCCCGACAGCTCCTCGGCGCGCTCGGCCTCCTCGTCGCCGTCGTAGCAGACGAGCGGGTGCAGGTTGCCGTCGCCCGCGTGGAAGACGTTGCCGACGCGCATCCCGTACTCGTCGGCGAGCGCCGTGATCTTCTCGAGCACCTCGGGCAGCTTCGTGCGCGGGATGACGCCGTCCTGCACGTAGTAGCTGCGGGCGACCCGACCCATCGACGCGAACGCGGCCTTGCGCGTCTTCCAGATCGCCGCGCGGTCGGCGTCGTCGCGGGCGATCCGGATGTTCGTCGCGCCGTTGCGCTCGCAGATCTCGACGACCTCGTCGAAGCGCGCCTCGCACTCGGCCTCCGAGCCGTCGAGCTCGACGATCAGCGCCGCGCCCGCGTCGGTCGGAAAGCCCGCGCCCACGGCCTGCTCGGCGGCCTGGATGGTCAGCGTGTCCATCATCTCGATCGCGCCCGGCACGACCCCGCCGGCGACGATCTCCGAGACCGCCTCGCCCGCCTCGCTCGTCGTCGCGAAGAACGCCACCATCGTCTTCGTCGCCTCGGGCACGGGAACGACGCGCAGCGTGATCTTCGTGCAGATCCCGAGCGTGCCCTCCGAGCCGACGAACGCGCCGAGCAGGTCATAGCCGGGCATGTCCAGCTCCTTGCCGCCGAGCGTGGCGACCTCGCCGTCGGCGAGCACGACCTCCAGCCCGCTGACGTAGTTCGTCGTGAAGCCGTACTTGAAGCAGTGCGCGCCGCCCGAGTTCTCCGCGACGTTGCCGCCGATCGAGCAGACGATCTGCGACGAGGGGTCGGGCGGGTAGAAGTGCGTCGGCGCGACGGCGGCGCCGACCTCGGTGTTCGTCACGCCCGGCTCGACGACGACGCGCCCGTTCTCGAGGTCGACCTCGAGCACGCGGCGCATCCGCGTCACGGCGATCAGGACGCCCTCGGCGATCGGCAGCGCCCCGCCCGACAGCCCCGAGCCGGCGCCGCGGGCGACCCACGGCACGCCGGCGTCCGCACACGCGAGGACGACGTCGCGCACCTCGGCGGCGCTGGCGGGCAGGACGACCGCGCCCGGCGTCGCGCGGTACTGCATCAGCCCGTCGGACTCGTAGGTGCGCAGCTGGATCGGCTCGGGCAGCACGTGCTCGCGGCCGCAGATCCCGCGCAGCCGCTCGAGCAGCGCGCGATCGAGCGCTGCCGGCGCGTCGGTTGCGGTGTCGGTGGAAAGCTGGGACACGGCCATGGTCGAAGGGTACGCCGAAACTCATGTTCGGCAAATGACGTTCTGTCGGAACGGCCGGATACGGTCGCCGTTGCGCTCAGGGCGAGAGGAGTGAGATGACGCAGCAGGCCTACGTGTTCACCGCCGAGCTCGTGGGATTCGAAGGAGTTCGCCGCACGATCAGCGTGCGCGACGATCTGACGCTCGTCGACCTGCACTACGCGCTGCAGTCGGCGTTCGACTGGGACGACGACCACCTCTACTCGTTCTGGCTGGACGGCTCGTTCTGGGGCTCCGAGGACCGGCACTACATGCACCCCTACCACGCCGCCTCGTTCGACCCGCGGGGCAAGAGCGCCTGCGAGCGGCTGGATCGGCTGGGGTTGACCGAGGGCCAGCGGATCGCCTACGTCTTCGACTTCGCGAGCGAGTGGCGCGTGCAGCTCGAGCTGCGCGAGATCTGCCCGGCCGAAGGACAGGCCGTCGCGCGCTGCATCGAGCGCGTCGGCACCGCGCCGCCGCAGTACGAGGAGGTCGTCGTCGAGCGGGAGCGGCCGCCCGCGCCGCCCGCGTCGCACGACCGCGGG
>DASZOA010000040.1:0-4366 GCA_035551055.1 Solirubrobacteraceae bacterium | reverse complement strand
CCAGGTGCGCGATGTGTGGCGGGTTGAAGGCACCGCCGAGCAGGCCGATCCTGGCCCCGAGCACTAAGGGCGTACCTGCCCCGAGCCCTCGACGACGTACTTGTAGGTGGTCAGCTCGCGCAGGCCGATCGGGCCGCGGGCGTGGAGCTTCTGCGTCGAGTTGCCGATCTCCGCGCCCATCCCGAACTCGCCCCCGTCCGTGAAGCGCGTCGACGCGTTGACGTAGACGCAGGCCGCGTCGACGCCGCGCTCGAAGGCGCGCGCCGAGCGCGCGTCGTTCGTCACGATCGCCTCCGAGTGCCCGGACCCGTGGGCGTTGACGTGCTCGATCGCCTCCTCGAGCGAGTCGACGACGCGGACCGCCAGCACGAGCGCGAGGAACTCGGTGCTCCAGTCCTCCTCGACGGCGTCCACGAGCGCCGGCGCAAGCTCGCCGGCGAGCGCCCGCGTGCGCCCGTCGACGCGCAGCTCGACCCCCGCCTCGCCCAGCGCGGTCAGCGCGCGCGGCAGGAACTCGGGCGCCGCGGCGGCGTGCACGAGCAGCGTCTCGGCCGCGTTGCAGACGCCGGGGCGCTGGACCTTCGCGTTGAGGACGATCGCCTCGGCGGCGTCGAGGTCGGCCGCGGCGTCGACGAAGACGTGGCAGTTGCCGGACGCCGCGTAGATCACCGGCACCGTCGCGACGGCCTTCAGCGCCGCCTTCAGCCCCTCGCCGCCGCGCGGGAAGATCAGGTCGACGACGCCGTCCTGCGTCGCGAGCTCGGCGAGCTCCTCGCGCCCGCCGCCGGCGACGAGCCCGATCGCGCCGGCGGGCACGCCGACGCCGCAGGCCGCCTCGGCGGCGATCGTCGCGAGCACCGCGTTGGAGTGCGCCGCGGCCGACGAGCCGCGCAGCACGATCGCGTTGCCGGACTTCAGGCACAGCGAGGCGGCGTCGATCGTGACGTTCGGCCGCGCCTCGTAGACGACCGCGACGACCCCGAACGGGACGCGCAGCTTGCGCACGTCCAGTCCGTTGGGCAGCCGCCGGCCCTCGACGACCTCGCCGACCGGGTCGGGCAGCGCGGCGATCGCGCGGGTGCCGGCCGCGATCGCGGCGATCCGCGCCGGGTCGAGCGCCAGGCGGTCGAGCAGCGCGGCGTCGAGGCCGCTCGCGCGGCCGACCTCCATGTCCCGCGCGTTGGCCTCGATGATCTCGTCCGTGCGCACGATCAGCCCGGCGGCGATCGCGTGCAGCGCGCTGTTCTTCGTGTCGGTGTCGAGCGCCGCCAGCGCCCTGGCGGCGTCGCGCGCCGCGAGGCAGACGTCGCTCACCGTGCGGGTCGCGATGGCCACGGTGACAGGGTACGCGGTCACGACAGCACGAAGTAGTCGCGGTGGATCGCCTCGTCGGTCGCGCGCGGCAGCACCTCGCGCACGGCGGCGGACTTCATCCCCTTGACCTTGACCAGCTCGTCGGCGGCGTAGTTGCAGATGCCCTTGCCGATGACGATCGCGCCGTGCGCGACCTGGACCGCATCGCCGGCGTCGAAGGCGCCGCGCACGTCGGTGATCCCGACCGGCAGCAGCGAGGTGCCCCCCTCGCGCAGCGCGCGGGCGGCGCCGGCGTCGACGACGACCGTGCCGTGCGCCGGCTTGGCGTACTTCAGCCACAGCTTGAACGAGGAGTAGCGCGCCTCGCGCGCGACGAAGCGGGTGCCGGCCGGCTCGCCGTCGAGCGCGGCCGCCAGCGCGCCGTCGCGCAGGCCGCTGCAGATGACGGTCTCGATCCCGCCGGCGGTCGCCATCTCGGCGGCGACGACCTTCGAGCGCATACCACCCGAGCCGAGCGGCGAGGTCGTGTGGCCGATTCGCAGCGCGCCGAGGGCGTCGAAGTCGTCCACGAGCGGGACGAGCTCGGCGGTCGGATCGATCCGCGGGCTGGCGGTGTAGAGCCCCTCGACGTCGGTCAGCAGGACGAGCAGGTCGGCGCCGACGAGCATCGCCACCTGGGCGGCGAGGAAGTCGTTGTCGCCGAAGGAGATCTCGTCGGTCGCCGTCGTGTCGTTCTCGTTGATGACCGGCAGCACGCGCCACTCCAGCAGCTTGCCGAGCGTCTGGCGCGCGTTGAGGTAGTGCGTGCGCGCGCTCATGTCGAAGAACGTCAGCAGCACCTGCGCCGACGTGACCGCGTGCTCGCGCAGCAGCTCGTCGTAGACGCGGTACAGCTTGCCCTGGCCGATCGCGCTGGCGGCCTGCAGGTCCTCGATGGCGCGCGGGCGCACGGCCAGGTGCATGACGCGCATGCCGCGCGCGATCGCGCCGCTCGTGACGAGCACGACGTCGTCGCCGGCCGCGTGGCGTCGCGCGGCCTCGGCGCAGACGCCGGCGATCACCGCCGCGCGCAGCTCGCCGTCGTCCTCGGCGACGATGCTCGATCCGAGCTTGATGACGAAGCGGGCCATCGCTAGCCGGGATGCAGCTCGAACAGCACGCCGGCGATCTCGACGTCGTCGCCGGGCCGGAAGCCCTGTGCCTCCAGTGCGCTGATGACCCCCATCCGCCGCAGGCGGCCCTCGACGTGGGCGAGCGCCTCGTCGTTGTCGAGGTCGTGGCGCAGGAGCAGGCGCTCGACGCCCTCGCCGTCGACCCGGAACACGCCGTCGCCGCCGCGCCGCACCTCGAAGTCGCGTCCCGCGGCGGGGCGGAAGACGCGGTGCTCGGCGACCGGCGCGTCGGCGCCCGCGGCTGCGTCGGCGGCGCGGGCGCCCGTGGCGCGCGGCACGTGCCGGCCCAGCTCGGTCGCGAGCGCGTCGATCCCCTGCCCGGTCGCCGCGGAGGTGACGAGCACCGGAACGTCGGGGCCGAGCCGCTCGCGCCAGTCGCGTGCGGCGCGCCGGGCCTCGGCCTCGGGCACGAGATCGGCCTTCGACAGGGCCAGCAGCCGCGGCAGCGCCGCGAGACGCGCGTCGTGCGCGCGCAGCTCGGCCTCGACCGTCGCGTGGTTGCGCACCGGATCCGAGCCGTGGGCGCCGCCGCCGAAGGCGGTGGCCGGCGCGAGGTCGAGGACGTGCACGAGCAGGCTCGTGCGCTCGACGTGGGCGAGGAAGTCGTGGCCGAGCCCGGCGCCCTCGCTGGCGCCCTCGATCAGCCCCGGGATGTCGGCGATCACGAGCTGGCGCTCGGCTCCGTCGAGGGTCCCGAGCACCGGCTCGAGCGTCGTGAACGGATAGGCGGCGACCTTCGGCGCGGCGCGCGTCATGCGCGCCAGCAGCGACGACTTGCCGGCGTTCGGCAGGCCCACGAGACCGACGTCGGCGAGCAGCTTGAGGCGCAGGTCGAGCCACCCCTCCTCGCCCGGCAGCCCTCGCTCGGCCAGCCGCGGCGCCTGGCGCGTCGACGTCGCAAAGCGCTTGTTGCCGCGGCCGCCGGCGCCGCCGCGGGCGATGACGACGCGCTCGCCGGGTACGAGCAGGTCGTGCCTGCCGCCGTCCCACGACGTCACCTGCGTGCCGGGCGGCAGGCGGATCTCGAGCGCCGGTCCGTCGGCGCCGTGGCGCAGCGCGCCCTGGCCATGCGCTCCCCGCTTGGCCTTGTAGTGGGCGCGGCGCTTGAAGGCCTGCAGGTCGCGCAGCGAGTCGTCGCAGACGAGCACGACGTCCCCCCCGCGACCGCCGTCGCCGCCGTCGGGCCCGCCGTGCGGCACGTGCGCCTCGCGCCGGAAGCTCACGCAGCCGTCGCCGCCGGCGCCCGCCTGCGCATGGATGCGCGCCTTGTCGTAGAGCATCTGCGTATGAAGGTAGCCCCCGAGGAGGAGGATCCATGGCCGACGACCCCGTCTTCCTGATCACCGGCGCGTCGAGTGGGATCGGCGCCGCGACCGCGCGCCGGGCCGCCGCTGCCGGCTACCGGCTCGTGCTGGGCGCGCGCTCGACCGACAAGCTCTCCGCGCTCGCCGGCGCGCTCGGCGGCGGCGAGCGCGCGATCGCGATCACCTGCGACGTCAGCGACTTCGGCCAGCAGGAATCGATGGTGGAGGCGGCGCTCGCGACCTTCGGCCGCCTCGACGTCGCGTTCGCCAACGCCGGCTCCGGCGCCGCTCGCGGCTTTCTCGCCGAGACCCCCGAGCACTGGCGCGACATGGTGCTCACGAACGTCCTCGGCTGCGCCTACACGATCCGCGCGACGCTTCCGGCGCTGAAGCAGTCGCGCGGGCACCTGCTGCTGACGAGCTCGGTCGCGGGGCGCCGGGCGCTGCGGGGCTCGCTGTACAGCGCCACGAAGCACGCCGTCACCGCGATGGCGGAGGCGGCGCGCCAGGAGCTCAACGACACGGGCGTGCGCGTCACGTCGATCGAGCCCGGGATGGTCGCCACGCCGTTCTTCG
>DASZOA010000039.1:0-8117 GCA_035551055.1 Solirubrobacteraceae bacterium | reverse complement strand
TCGATCGCGTTGACCAGCGCGTAGCTGGTCGAGTCGACGATCATCAGCTCCTCCTCGACGCCGACGGTGTAGCTCGGCCCGGTGAAGTTCGCGCCCATCGCGCCGCAGCGTACCCATCCGGGTGGTCGCGCTCGTAGGCTGAGCGGGTGTCCGCGCGGTGGCCGATCCTCGTCGTGCTGGCGGTCGCCGCGGCCGCCGGCGGCGCCGTCGCGGGCGGCGTCCCGGGCGGCGGCGCCGACGCACCGGCCGGGCTCGGGCGCGTCGTGAAGGTCGTCGACGGCGACACCATCCACGTGCAGCTCGACAGCGCGCGCGAGCGGGTGCGCTACATCGGCGTCGACACGCCCGAGACGACGCACCCGACGAAGGGCGCGCAGTGCTACGGCCGCGCCGCATCGCGATTCAACGCGCAGCTCGTCGGCGGCGAGCTCGTGCGGCTCGAGCGCGACGTCGAGGAGCGCGACCGCTACGGGCGGCTGCTGGCCTACGTCCGCCGCGCCCGCGACGGGCTGTTCGTCAACGCCGAGCTGGCCCGCCTCGGCTACGCGCTGCCGCTCTCGATCGCGCCTGACGTGCGCTACGCCGACCGCTTCGCCCGGCTCGCCCGGCAGGCGCGCGAGCAGGGTCGCGGCCTGTGGTCGGCGTGTCCCGGCGCCACGATCTCGGCTACTCTCCCGTAACGCATGGCAACCAAGATGCGCCAGTCGCTCGACGACTTCGAGCGGGCATTCGTCGAGGAGACCCACGTGGACCGCGCCCGGCGCGAGTCGCTGCGCCGCCGGGCGGTTCTGCGCTCACGCCAGCGCCGGCTCGAGAAGGTCCACAAGCGCGGCACGGCGCGCTTCATCATGCTCGTGCTGATGATCATCGCGACCGCCGTCGTCGTCACGATCGCGATGTTCCAGACGCTCGCCTACGTGTTGGGCTAGTGGGTCGCCCGCAAACGTTGCACCCGAAACCACGGGCGCCGATCACCGCCACGCGGCGTCCTCGATCCTCGAAATGCTGGCGCATTCCTTCGGATCTGCGTCCTTGCCTGGCGGCGCCGGCATCCCGTGGTTTCGGGCACAACGTTCCCGGACGACCCACTGGCGCCCCGCCGTCTACGAGCTGAGCTTGCGCAGCGCGGCGTCGACGTCGCCGCCGGCCGTGACCTGACCGCGCTCGGCCTGGATCTCCAGGTAGACCTCCTTGCGGAAGACCGGGATGTCCCGCGGGGCCTGGATGCCGATCCGGACCTTCTCGCCCATGATCGACAGGACCGAGATCTCGATGTCGTCGCCGATCATGATGCTCTGGTTGGACTTACGTGTCAGGACCAGCATGGTGGGGTCCCCTCCTTGTCGCCGCGCAACTCAAGCAGGTTGGGTGGGCAAAGGCAACCGGCCGCACGACCAGTTCGCGCCGGGCCGGCTGCCGCTCGGCGACCACTCATGTTCTTATAAGGTCCGCGCCATGGCAAGACGCTCATTGCGCCCGCATCTGAACCAGATTCGCAGTTGGGTCAGGCAGGGCCGCACCGATGCATGGATCGCCCATCAGCTCGAGGCGACGGTCCAGCAGATCGAGGCCTTCAAGAAGGACAACGACCTGGCGCCCGCCGACACCGAGAACGCGGAGGCCGTCGGCGCAGACTTCGACGACGAGATCGACCTGCGCGCCGAGGACGATGCGCTCGTCGCCGCCGAGCTCGAGGCGGCCGAGGCGCGCCGCCTCGAGGAGGAGGCCGCCGAGGCGGCCCGCCAGGCCGAGGAGGCCGCGCGCAAGGCCGAGGACGAGGACGGCGACGAGACCGACGAGGCCGACGCCAAGCGGGCGCCGCGGCGCCGCGGACGCCGCGGCGGGCGCGGCCGCTCACGCGCCGCCGCCGGCGTGCTCGAAGGGACCTTCGACCACGGCGAGGAGGGCTACGGACTGTGGCTCGATCCCGCGGTGACCGACAACCCCGTCTACGCGGAGCACTGGGCGGGGCACCGCCCCGTCGAGGTGACGATCGAGGAAGACCAGATCGTGATCCGCCGTGCCGGCGTGGACGGCGACTGACCGGCGCTCAGGGCTCGGTGCGCCGGCCGCCGGCGAAGTCGCGCGCGTCGCGCAGGTAGCGCAGGAAGGCGGCGTCGGCGACCGTGCGCGCGTCCCACGCCCAGGGCGCGTCGGGCGCGACCTCGGCGGCGAGGTCCGTGCACCAGTCCGTCCCGCGCTCGTAGAGCTCGGCGAGCTCGTCGGTCGTGAACGTGCCGCCCAGGCGCTTGCGCAGCTCGCCCTCGATGCGCGTCACGACCGCGTCGAGCGCCGCGCGCTGCTCGGGCGGCGCACCCGCCATCCGGCGCTCGCCCTCGCGCCACTGCCCCAGCGCCGTCTCGAAGCTCACCGCCACCGGCGCGCAGGCTTACCCGCGGCGCGCGCGGGCATTCACCTGTCGGCCGGCAGCCCGCGCACGACGTACGCGCGCTCGTCGGCCTTGACCATCCCGAGCCGGCGCGCCTCGATCTCGACGCTGCCCGCCGCGCGCAGCTGGCGCGACCGCTTGACGAGCTCGGCGTGCTCGTGCTGCAGCCCTTCGACCTCGCCACGCTTCGTGCGCGCCTCCTGCCAGGTGGAGATGTAGGTCCGCAGCGGGTTGATGTAGAGGTAGACCAGCAGCAGCCCGACGAAGATCAGCGCGAGCCGGCCGATCCGATCCCAGCGCACGCCCGGCACGAGGTCGATCATGGGGCGGGGTTTCGGCTCGAGCGGGCGAACTCCTGCCGGCGTCGCGGGGCGACGGGCCGGCGGCGACGAGCTCACCTAGCGCCGCAGGACGCGGCGCCCCGGGAACTGCGCGGCCTCGCCGAGCGCCTGCTCGATGCGCAGAAGCTGGTTGTACTTCGCGACGCGATCCGAGCGCGACGGGGCGCCGGTCTTGATCTGGCCGCAGCCGGTCGCGACGGCGAGGTCGGCGATCGTCGTGTCCTCGGTCTCGCCCGAGCGGTGGGACATCACCGCGGTGTAGCCGGCCCCACGCGCGGTGGCGATCGCGTCGAGCGTCTCGGTCAGCGTGCCGATCTGGTTGACCTTGACGAGGATCGAGTTGCCGACGCCGGCCTCGATGCCGCGCCTCAGACGCGCCGTGCTCGTCACGAAAAGGTCGTCGCCGACGAGCTGGACGCGATCGCCGAGGGCGTCGGTCAGCAGCTTCCAGCCGTCCCAGTCCTCCTCGTCCATGCCGTCCTCGATCGAGACGATCGGGTAGCGCGCGCACAGGTCCGACCAGTAGGCCGTCAGCTCGTCGGCCGCCAGCGAGCGGCCCTCGTGCTCGAGCACGTACGCGCGAGCGTCGGCATCGTAGAACTCGCTCGTGGCCGGATCCAGCGCGATGTAGACGTCCTCGCCCGGCACGTAACCGGCGGCCTCGATGCCGCGGACGAGCATCGCGAGCGCCTCCTCGTTGGAGCCGAGGTCGGGCGCGAAGCCGCCCTCGTCGCCGACCGCCGTCCCCAGCCCGGCGTCGTGCAGCGTGCGCTTCAGCGCGTGGAAGACCTCGGCCCCGGTCCGCAGGCACTCCGCGAACGACGCGGCGCCGGCCGGCACGATCATGAACTCCTGGAAGTCGACCTTGTTGTCGGCGTGCGCGCCGCCGTTGAGCACGTTCATCAGCGGCACCGGCAGGACGCGCGCGTCCTCGCCGCCGAGGTGGCGCCAGAGCTCGACGCCGGCGTCGGCGGCGGCGGCGTGGGCGACCGCGAGCGAGACGCCGAGGACCGCGTTGGCGCCGAGACGGGACTTGTCGTCGGTGCCGTCGAGCTCGACCAGCGCGCGATCGAGCGCCGCCTGATCGCCCGCGGCGAGGCCGGCGACGGCGGCGGCGATCTCGCCGTTGACGTTCGCCACCGCACTCGTCACGCCCTTGCCGCCGTACGCCTCGCCCCCGTCGCGCAGCTCGGTGGCCTCGAACTCGCCGGTCGATGCGCCCGACGGGACGGCGGCGCGACCGCTCGCGCCGGAGCTCAGCGCGACGTCGACCTCGACCGTCGGATTGCCGCGGCTGTCGAGGATCTGGCGGGCGTGGACGCGTTCGATCCGGCTCATCGGTCTCCTTGCATGTGCAGGCGGGCGCGGAAGCGCTGCGCGGCGGCGCGCAACGCCAGCTCGGGGTCGACGCGCAGTCGGCGCGCCTCGTCGACGAGCGCGAACAGGCGCTCGCCGATCTCGTCGAACGTCTCGCCGCCGCCGGCGCCGTCGCCGGTCGCCCCGGACGCGCGCTCGAGCAGCCCCGCCGCGGCCGCTCGGCGCTGGAGCTTGCGCGCGTACAGCAGCGCCGGGAGGTTCTCGGGCACGTCGCCGAAGGTCCCCGGCTCGCGCCCGGCCTCGCGCGCCTTGATCTGATCCCAGTTGCGCAGCACCTCGCCGGAGGTGATGCTCCGCGGGGCATCCGGCCCGGCGTTCTGATGCGGCTGGTCAGCATCCGGCTTCCCGTCGCGATCGACATCGCCGAAGACGTGCGGATGGCGGCGGATGAGCTTGCGGCGACAGTGCTCGGCGACCGCGCCGAGATCGCCCGCGCCGCGCTCCTCGAGCAGCAGCGAGAGGAAGTGCACCTGGAAGAGCACGTCGCCGAGCTCGTCGAGCAGTTTGGCGTCGTCGCCGGCGTTCGCCGCGTCGGCGAGCTCGTAGGCCTCCTCGACGGTGTGCGGCACGATCGAGCGCTCGTCCTGCTCGCGATCCCACGGGCACTCGGCGCGCAGGCGCCGGGTGAGCGCGTCCAGACGCGCGAGCGCGTCGCTGATGTGCGATGGCGGGCGAGCGGCCACGGCGGCGAAGCCTACGCGGCCGCCGCCGTGGCCGGCCCGATCAGCTCTGCGGCGGGACCGTCTGCACGCCGCCGGCGGGCGCCGTGTTGGTCTTCGGCGCCGGGGCGTTCTTGCACTGCGCCATGACGAACTCCTCGGCGCAGTTCGTGCGCGCCTTCCACTTCTTGCGCAGCGCGCGGTTGAACTCCTCGTCGGCCTTCTGCTTGCTCTGCGCGTCGAGCTGCTGCCGGATCGCGGGTGCCGCCTCCTTCAGCGACTGCTGCTTGGCGTCGACGACCTTCTGCACCTGGAAGACGTAGTAGCCGAACTGAGTCTTGACCGGACCCGTCAGCTTGCCCTTCTGCGCCGCGAAGATCGCCTCGTCGAAGGCCTTCTCCTGGGTGCCCTTCGCGATGCCCAGCAGCGAACCGCCCTGGTTCTTGGAGGCGGTGTCGATCGAGTACCTCTTGGCGACCGCGCGCCAGCTCTGGCCGGACTGCAGCGCCTGCTTGGCCTGCTCGGCCTTCGCCTTGTCCTTGGTGAGGATCACGCGCAGGTCGCGCGTCTCCGGCGTCGCGAAGCGCGCCTTGTTCTTGTTGTAGAAGTCGGCGACCGCCTTGTCGGTGACCTTCGTCGCGTTCTTGACGGCCTTCTCGCGCAGCTTCGTGTAGATCGTGTTGAAGCGCACCTGGAACTTCGCGTCGTTGACCGTCATCCCGGACGCCTTGAGGAACTCCTGGAAGTCCTTCTCCTTCGGGAACGCCTGCTTCTTGGCCTCCTCGAACTTCTGGTCGGCCTCCTTGGCGGTCACCTCCACGCCCTGGTCGGCGGCCTCCTCGCTGATCCACTTCTCGAGGATCAGAAACTGCATGACCTGGTCGCGCAGGCCCTCGTACTCCTGCTTGCACTGCGCCTTGAACTGGGCGTCGGTCTGCTGCGGCTGGCCCTTGGCGGGCTTGGGCGCCGTCTTGCGCTTGTTGGCGACACAGACCGTGAACGCGGGCGGCGTGTACTCGACCTTCGCGGCGCCCTGGGGCTGGCTCGTCGACGCAGCGATGTCGAACCAGTGGTCGAAGTCCGCGCGGCTGATCGTCTCGCCGTCGACGCGCGCGACGGAGTTGCCGGGGACGGAGTCGCCACACGCCGTCAGGGCGATCGTGGCCACAAAAAAGGCGCCAAGCGCCAACGGCAAGCGGAAGTTGAAGCTCACGGCGGCGACTCTAGCGAACGCGGACGCGACCTCGCGCCGGATCGGCCCTCTTCATGCAAGCTTCATGCTCCCTGAAGAATCCGCCGCCGCCGAGGCTACGCCGCCTCGCGCGTGACCGAGAGCAGGACGTCGGCCGCGCGCACGACGGCCGGGAAGCGCTGCTCGGGATCGTCGGGCACGCGCAGCGACAGCTGGCTGCGACCCGACTCGTACAGCGCGCCCGGGATCTCCGCGCGCAGGCGCTTGGCGCGCACGGAGTCCAGCTCGATCGGGGTCACGGCCAGCCGCCCGCCGCGGAAGGAGACCGCCGTCGCGCCCGCCTGCCCGAGCTTGATCCGCGCGCGCTGCAGGTCGATGAGGTTCGACATCGGCTGTGGCAGGTCGCCGAAGCGGTCGGTCAGCTCCTCGCGCAGCAGCTCGAGGTCGGCGACGTCGACGGCGCCCGCGACGCGCCGGTGCACGTCGATCTTCGCCTGCTCATAGGGGATGTAGTCGGCCGGCACGTAGGCGTCGACGTTGACGTCCAGGCGAACGGGCTCGGGCGCCTCGAAGCCGGCGGCGCCGTCCGCGCGCTCGGCCTCCGCGACGGCCTCGTCGAGCATCTGCATGTACAGCTCGAAGCCGAGCGCCGCGACGTGGCCGGACTGCTCGTCGCCGAGCAGGTTGCCCGCGCCGCGCAGCTCCAGGTCGCGCATCGCGATCTTGAAGCCGGCGCCGAGCTCGGTGTAGTCGCTGAGCGCAGCGAGGCGGTGCGCCGCCTCGGGGGTGAGCGACGCCGCGCTCGAGTACAGCAGGTACGCGTACGCGCGCTCGCGCGCACGGCCGACGCGGCCGCGGATCTGGTACAGCTGCGACAGGCCGAAGGCGTCGGCGCGGTCGACGACCAGCGTGTTGGCCTGCGGGATGTCGATTCCCGACTCGATGATGCTCGTGCAGACGAGGACGTCGGCCTCGCCGCGCAGGAAGCTCAGCATCCGCTCCTCGAGCTCGTGCTCGTCCATCTGCCCGTGGGCCACCTCGAAGCGCACGTCGGGGCACAGGCCGCGCAGGCGCTCGGCCGTCTCGTCGATCGTCTCGACGCGGTTGTGCAGGAAGAACGCCTGCCCGCCGCGGGCGTGCTCGCGCTGCAGCGCCTGCCTGACGAGCTCCTCGTCGTACTCGCCGACGTACGTCTTGACCGGGCGGCGGCCCTCGGGCGGCGTGTTGATGACCGAGATGTCGCGCAGGCCCGCGAGCGACATCTGCAGCGTGCGCGGGATCGGCGTCGCGCTCATCGAGATGACGTCGACGCGCAGCTTGAGCTGGCGCAGCAGCTCCTTCTGCTTGACGCCGAAGCGCTGCTCCTCGTCGACGACGATCAGGCCGAGGTCGCGGGCGCGCACGTCGCGCGACAGCACGCGATGCGTGCCGATGAGGATGTCGACACCGCCGTTCTGAAAGGCCTCGACCGCCGTGCGCTGCTCGGCGGCGCTGCGGAAGCGGCTGACGTGCTCGATCGTGAACGGGTAGTCCTTCAGGCGCTCGGAGAACGTGCCGAAGTGCTGCTGGGCGAGGATCGTCGTCGGCACGAGCATGAGCACCTGCTTGCCGGCGTCGGCCGCCTTGAAGGCGGCCCGCAGGGCGACCTCGGTCTTGCCGAAGCCGACGTCGCCGCAGACGAGGCGGTCCATCGGGCGCTCGGACTCCATGTCGGCCTTGACGAGCTCGATCGCCTCGGCCTGGTCGGCGGTCTCGCTGTAGGGAAACGCGGCCTCGAACTGGCGCAGCCAGTCGCTGTCGGGCGGATAGGCGAAGCCGGTGCGGCGGCGGCGCTCGGCGTAGAGGTTCAGCAGCTCGCCGGCCAGCTCCTGCGCGGCGCGCCGCGCGCGCGCCTTCAGGCGATCCCAGGCCTTGCCGCCGAGCTTGGACAGCGTCGGCGTCGCCCCGCCGCCGACGCCGACGTAGCGGCTGATCTTCGCCAGCTGATCGGACGGCACGAAGACGCGGTCGTCGCCGTGGTACTCGAGGTACAGGTAGTCGCGCGTGACGCCGGCGACGGTCTTGGTCTCGAAGCCCGCGAAGCGCGCGATCCCGTGGTCCTCGTGGACGACGATGTCGCCGCTGCGCAGGTCGGCGAACGAGCGCAGCGCGCCGCGCCG
>DASZOA010000038.1:0-7360 GCA_035551055.1 Solirubrobacteraceae bacterium | reverse complement strand
TCCGAGGCGGGTCTCCCCCGGCGGACCGCCTCACGGCGCGTGCGTGCGCGCCGCGGCGGGCTCCACCTCGGGCGCCCGGTCCTCCGCCCGCTGCACCGCGGCGCCGATGAAGTCGGCGAACAGCGGCGCTGGGCGCTCGGGCCGGGACTTGAACTCCGGGTGGAACTGCGACGCGACGAAGAACGGGTGGTCGTGCAGCTCGACGATCTCGACGAGGCGCTCGTCCGGCGACGTGCCGCTGACGACCAGGCCCGCCGCCTCCAGGCGCTTGCGCAAGAAGAGGTTGACCTCGTAGCGATGGCGGTGGCGCTCGTAGATGACGGCCTCGCCGTACAGCTCGCGGGCGAGCGTGTCGGGGTGGATCTTCACCGGGTCGGCGCCCAGCCGCATCGTGCCGCCGAGGTCGGAGATCTCCTTCTGCTCGGGCAGCAGGTCGATGACGGGATGCGGCGTCTCGGGGTCGAACTCGGTGGAGTTGGCGCCCTCCATGCCGGCGAGGTGGCGGGCGAACTCCATGACGGCGATCTGCATCCCCAGACAGACCCCGAGGTACGGGATCCGCTGCTCGCGGGCGACGCGGGCGGCACGGATCTTGCCCTCGATCCCGCGACCGCCGAAGCCCCCGGGTATGAGGATCCCGTCGGCGCGGGAGAGCCGCTCCAACGCGGCGGCGTCGCTGTCGAGCGACTCGGAGTCCACCCAGTCGATCTCGACGCGGCAGTCGTGGTGAAAGCCCGAGTGGCGCAGCGCCTCGTAGACCGACAGGTAGGCGTCCTGCAGCGTCACGTACTTGCCGACCAGCGCGATGCTGACGGTCTCCGACGCCGTGCTCGCCCGCAGGTTGATCTCCTCCCACTCCGACAGGTCGGCCGGCGGGGCGTCGATGACGAAGTGGTCGCAGATGAGGTCGTCGACCCTCTCGCCGGCGAACCACAGGGGCACCCTGTAGATGTTGTCGACGTCCTTGGCGCTGACGACCGCGCCGACCGGCAGCGACGCGAACAGGGCGATCTTCTTGCGGATGTCGGCGCCCAGCTCGCTCTCGGAGCGGCACAGCAGCATGTCGGGCTGGATGCCGATCCGCCGCAGCTCGTTGACCGAGTGCTGCGTCGGCTTGGTCTTCAGCTCGCCGGCGTGGGTGATGTACGGCACGAGCGTGAGGTGGATGAACATGCAGTCGCGGCGGCCGACGTCGACCTGGAACTGGCGGATCGCCTCCAGGAACGGCAGCGACTCGATGTCGCCGACTGTCCCGCCGATCTCCGTGATGACGATGTCGACGTCCTGCGTCTCGGCCAGCAGCCTGACGCGCTGCTTGATCTCGTCGGTGATGTGCGGGACGACCTGCACGGTGCCGCCGAGGTAGTCGCCGCGCCGCTCGCGCCGGATGACGGTGTTGTAGATCCCGCCGGCGGTGACGTTGGACGCCCGCGACGTGTTGGCGTCGGTGTAGCGCTCGTAGTGGCCGAGGTCGAGATCGGTCTCGGCGCCGTCCTCGGTCACGAACACCTCGCCGTGCTGGTAGGGCGACATCGTGCCGGGGTCGACGTTGATGTACGGGTCGAACTTCTGCAGGCCGACCGACAGGTCGCGGGCGACGAGCAGGCGCCCGATCGACGCCGCCGCGATCCCCTTGCCCAGCGACGAGACGACGCCGCCGGTGATGAAGATGAAGCGGGTCCTGCGCTGCTGTTGGGAGGCGATCGTCATGCGGGCCTTCCGAGCGAGTCTAGGTGCCGGAGCCCGGGTGCCTTCTCGATGACCTCCGAGATCGACCGAAACTCCGCGAAGAGGTTGATCAGCGCGAGGATCACGAGCGCGATCAGCTGGCCGCTCGCGTCGAGCGTGAGCACGAGCCACAGGCCGGCGAGCGCGCCGACGGCGTTGGAGCCCGTGTCACCGAGCATCGCCCGCTCGCGCAGGTCGTAGAAGCCGGCGACGAGCACCGGCGCGATGAAGATCCCCAGCCCGGCGAGCGCCTCGGTGTTCTGCGTCGCCACCGTGAGGCCGACGCCGAGCAGGACGAACGCCTTGACGCTGCGCCCGGGCCGCAGGTCCAGCAGGTTGAACGTGTTCGTCGCGAGCACGAGGACGGCGACCGCGAGCAGGAACTCCGCCTTCGAGCCCGGCAGCGACGACGCGACGAGCAGCGCCAGGCCGAGCGTCCCGGTCGCCTTCAGCAGCCCCGTCGACAGGCCGCCGCTCAGCACGTCCCGGCCGTGCCCGCGCCACCCTCGGCCCGGACCGGAGACCGCGTCGTCGATCAGCCCCAGCAGCGCGACCCCCGGCACGAACACGATCGCGAAGCCGAGGTTGTCGGGGTAGACGTCGAGGTCGGTCAGGCGGGCGAGCAGCATCACCGGCACGAGCGCGATGAGCGCCGCCGGGACGACGACGATGCCGATCGGCATCGGCAGCCGGCGGCCGCGGTAGTTCTCGCGCGTCGCGCCGGCTTCGGAAAGCCGGTCGAGCACCCGCGGCGTGAGCGCGACGGCGACCAGCAGCGAGAAGACGAACGGCAGGGCTTGCACCGGAACGGGAACCTAGCGGGGCGGTCGGACAACCGGCGCGCTCAGCGCTCGCGCCGCACGACCGGCGGCAGCAGCGCCTGGGCGCTGTCGCGCCGCCCGTAGGAGCCCTGCGCGCCGGCGAGGACGAAGACCAGCGCGGCCTGCCCGGCGCGCTCGTTGACGTTGTCGACGGTCGACAGCTCGCGCTCGCGAAACCAGCCGATCTGCGACGTCTCGCTCGCGCGCCGCTCGACGCCGACGACCTTGATCCCGGTATCCACGAGGCCGCGGACGATCCCGTCCTGCAGCTCCGCGAGCCGCGCGGCGGCCTCGTCGTCGGCGGGCAGGTCTCCGGCGCGCATGACCACGACGGCGTCGAGGCCGCCGAAGCTGCCGCTCAGCGACTGCAGCAGCGCCGTCCGGACGCGGCGCACGAGCTGCCCTCCCAGCACCATCTGGATGCCGACGCGCCGGCCGAGGTCGTCGAGCAGCGCGGGATCGTCCTCGAGGTCCGCGTAGCGCGTCCCGCGCGCGAGCTCGGCGATGGCCGGGAGGTCAATGCGCTCGCGCAGGACGGCGACCAGCGACAGGTCGGCACCGGTCGGCTCGAGCGCCTCGCGCACGATGTCCGGAGCGGCGTCGTCGCCGCCGAGCAGGACGAGCCCGACGCGCATCCCGCGCAGCTCGCCCCCGGTGAGGATCGGGTAGGCGGCATCGGCGAAGCGCTCCTGCTCGCGCACGCGCGCCTGCGCCTCGTCGCGCTCCTCGGCGGCGCGGCGAACGTCCGCGCGCAGCGAGTCGCGCAGATCCTGGCGCGCCGAGGAGACGAGCTCCTTGTCGCCGATCGCGACGCCGAGCAGCAGCCCGACGACGAGCGCGATGAAGATGGCCGCCAGCGACAGCGCGTGATACCGGAAGTCGAACATGCGGCGCGGGCTACTCGAGCCCGAGCAGGACCTCGAGCTTGAGCCACATGAGGTCTGCGACGTCGCGCAGGGCCGGCGTCAGGACGACGATCGCCAGCAGGCACAGCAGCCCGGCGAGCGCCACGACGACGAGCGGCCGGCGGCCGGGCAGAGGGCGGTACAGGCGGCTGACGCCCTTGGCGTCGACGAGGATCTCGCCGAGCCGCAGCCGCGTGAGGAACGTCGACGCCATTCCGCGGCGGTTCTTGTCGAGGAACTCGACGAGGTTGAACTGCGAGCCGACCGAGACGATCAGCTCGGCGCCCTTCTCGGCGGCGATCAGCATCGCGACGTCCTGGCTCGTGCCCGGCGCGGGAACGAGCTTGAACGGCAGCCCGAGCACCTCGACGAGCTCGCGTCCCGGCGCGCGACCGTCGGGGTAGGCGTGGATGACGAGCTCGGCCCCGCAGCGCAGCGCGGCCTCGGTCGCCGAGTCCATGTCGCCGACGATCATGTCGGGCCGGAAGCCCTCGGCGAGCAGCGCGTTGGCGCCGCCGTCGACGGCGATGATGCGCGGGCGGACGTCGCGGATGTACGGCCGCAGCATGCGCAGGTCCTTCTGGTGGTCGACGCCGCGCACGACGATCAGCGCGGGGCGGTCGCGAAAGTCGGTGTCGAAGCGCGGCAGCTCGATGCGCCCCGACAGCAGCTCGCGCTCCTCGAGCATGTGCTCGATCGTGTTCCTGGCGAACGCCTCGAGCGCGTCGCCGATCTCGCGCCGGCGCTCGTCGGTGGCGGCGCGGACGGCCGCCGGCTCCTGGACGGAGCCGCTGGCCAGCCGCCTGGCGCCGCGCAGGACGTCGCCGTCGCGGACGGTGACCTCGTCGCCGTCCTCGAGCTTCTTGAAGAGCGCGTCGTCGGGCAGGTCGACGAGATGGATCCCGGCCTGCACGAGCAGCAGCGGCCCCATGTTCGGATAGGCGCCGGTCGACGACCGGCTGCAGTTCAGCACGGCCACGACGCCCGCCGCGATGAGGTCCTCGGCCGAGACCCGGTCCAGGTCGCGATGGTCGAGGACCGCGATCGCGCCCGGCTCGAGCGCCTTGACGAGGAGCTTCGTGCGTCGTCCCAGGCGGGCGGGTCCGGACACCTCGCGGGCAACGGCGACGGCCATCGGCGCAGAGTCTAGATGCGGCCCTCGACGCCTTGCGGAGATCCTCGCGGAGCGGTTGGTAGCGTGTCGGGGGCTGTGCTGCCACCGCTCTCAGCGGTGAGTCCCGAACGGCTGACCGACGTCTGTGGCGAGGACCCGGGCTTCATCTGCCGGGAGGTGCTCAACCGCACGAACGACCGGGGGCTGGCCGAGCTTGCCGACGCGCTGCTGGGCACGACGCTGACGATCCTCGCGATCCTCGCCGGCGCGATCATCCTCAACCGGCTCGTGAGCCGCAGCGTCAAGCGGGCGCTGCGCACGCTGTCGTCGGGCGCCGTCCGCGAGCGCCTCGGCGCCATCCGCCGGCGCACGCCGAACGCGCTGCTGGAGACCCAGGAGGTCAGCCTGCGCGCCGAGCAGCGCATCACGGCGCTGACGAGCGTGCTGCGCAGCGTCGCGAGCGTGCTGATCTTCGCGATCGCGGGCTTTCTCATCCTCGGGGAGCTGGGACTCAACCTGGCGCCCCTGCTGGCCGGCGCGGGGATCGTCGGCATCGCGCTGGGCTTCGGCGCGCAGTCGCTCGTCAAGGACTTCCTGTCGGGCCTGTTCATCCTCATCGAGGACCAGTTCGGCGTCGGCGACATCGTCGACCTCGACATGCAGACGTCGGGCACCGTCGAGGCCGTCTCCCTGCGCACGACGCGCCTGCGGGCGGTCGACGGCACCGTCTGGCACGTGCCCAACGGCGAGATCCGCCGCGTCGGCAACAAGAGCCAGCACTGGTCGCGCGCGCTGCTCGACGTCGAGGTCGCCTACGACAGCGACATCGAGCACGCCAAGAGCGTCATCAAGCGCGTCGCCGACGAGGTCTGGGAGACGCGCGACGACATCATCGAGGAGCCCGAGGTGTGGGGCGTCGAGCGGCTGACATCCAACGCGATCGTCATCCGCCTCGTCGTCAAGACCCGCCCCGCCGACCAGTATCCGGTCAGCCGGATGCTGCGCCAGCGCCTGAAAGAGGCCTTCGACGCCGAGGGGATCGAGATCCCCTTCCCGCAGCAGGTCGTCTGGCACCGCGGCCAGCCGGCGCCGGAGCCCGCGGGCGACGAGCGGGCGTAGCCGGCGCCGTCACGCGGCGCGCAGCAGCTCCTCGGCGTGCCGGCGCGCCGCGTCGTCGGCGGCGCCGTCGGCGCCGAGCATCCGCACGAGCTCGCCGACGACCTCGGCGTCGCGCAGCTCGCTGACCGTCGCCCGCGCCGGCGTGCGCGAGGCGTCCTTGGCGATCGAGAAGTGGCGCGCGGCGAGCGAGGCGACCTGGGGCAGGTGGGTGATGCAGATCACCTGACGGGCGGCGGCGAGCTCGCGCAGCGCGTCGCCGACGGCGCGGGCGGTCTGGCCGCCGATGCCGGCGTCGACCTCGTCGAAGACGAGCGTCGCGCCGCCGCTCGCGCGCGCGGCGGCGGAGCCCATCAGCGCGAGCATGACGCGCGACAGCTCGCCGCCGGACGCCGTCTCGCGCAGCGGGCCCGCCGGCACCCCCGGGTTCGGCGCGATCAGGAACTCGACGGCGTCGGCGCCGGTCGCTCCCGGCTCGCGCTCGGACAGCTCGACGTCGAAGGCCGCGCCCGTCATCGCCAGCTCGTCGAGCCGCGCGCGAACGGCGGCGGCGAGCTTCGGCGCCGCCGCGGCGCGCGCCTCGCGCAGCGCGGCGCTGCCCTCCGCGAGCGCGTGCCGCGCCTGCTCCAGGCGCGCCGTCGCGGCCTCGATCGCGACCTCCGCCTCGGCGAGCTCGGCGCGCCGCGCGCGGCAGGCGTCGGCGTGCGCGAGCACCGCGGCGATCGTCCCGCCGTGCTTGCGCTCGAGGCGGTCGAGCACCGCCAGGCGCTCCTCGACCGCGTCCAGCCGCCCCGGCTCGGCGTCGAGCGCCTCGGCGTAGCCGCGCAGCTCCCGCCCGAGGTCGCCGGCCTCCTCGATCAGCGCGCGCCAGCGCTCGCCGAGGGCGTCGAGCGCGGGATCGATGCCGCGGGCGCCCGCAAACCCGCGCGCGGCGGTCGCCAGCAGGCACGCGATGCCGGCCTCGTCGGCGTCCGCCACCTCGGCGGCGCCGAGCGCCGCGCCGCGCAGCGCCTCGTCGTGGCGCAGGCGCTCGCGCTCGGCGCGCAGCGCCAGCGCCTCCTCCTCGGTCGGCTGCGCGGCGTCGATCTCGGCCAGCTCGAAGTCGATGAGGTCCAGCTCGCGCTCGCGCGCCCCGGCGCGCGCGCGCAGCTCGTCGAGCGCCGCCTGCGCCGCGCGCGCCGCCGCGTGCGCCGCCGCCAGCTCCCTGCGGCGTGCGAGCTGCGCGTCGCCGCAGACGCCGTCGAGGATGTCGAGCTGGGCGCCGGCGAGCGTCAGCCGGCGATGCTCGTGCTGGCCGTAGAACGCGATCAGCGGCGCGGCCAGCTCGCGCAGGTCGCCGACGGTCGCCGAGCGGCCGTTGACGAGCGCGCGCGTGCGACCGTCGGCGCCGATCCGGCGCGCGAGCACGACCTCCGTCGCGTCGGCCGGGAGGCGCTCGCCGAGCTCGCCGCGCAGCGCGGCGGGCAGCTCGAAGATCCCCTCGACGTAGGCCTCGCCCGCGCCGGGGCGCACGATCGCCGGCTTCGCGCGCCCGCCGAGCAGCAGGTCGAGCGCGTGTGCGAGCACGGTCTTGCCGGCACCGGTCTCGCCGGTCAGGACGTTCAGGCCGGGCGCGAGCCGCAGCTGGGCTCGCTCGATCAGCAGGAGGTTCTCGACGCGCAGCTCGCAGAGCATGG
>DASZOA010000037.1:0-4085 GCA_035551055.1 Solirubrobacteraceae bacterium | reverse complement strand
CGTGATGGGCCGCTTCGGCGTCGACTTCGTCGTGGCGCGCGGCGAGGACGGCTGGGAGCCCTATGCGGTCGAGATCAACCTGCGCGAGGGCGGCACGTCGCATCCCTACGGCGCGCTGTGGCTGCTGACCGACGGCGCGCTGGACGAGTCCAAGACCGCCTACCGCACGCCGAGCGGGCAGCAGAAGCACTACTTCGCGACCGACCGCCTCGGCGATGCCGCCTGGGGGGCGATCGGCCTGGCGCGCTTTCTCGCCGAGGTCGACGCGGCCGGCCTCGGCTGGGACGCGGCGGCGCAGACCGGCGCGGTGTTCCACATGCTCAGCCTGTTCGAGCCGCAGGGGCGCCTCGGCGTCACTGCGATCGCCGACTCCCCCGACGGCGCCCACGAGATCTATCTCGGCGTCGTCGAGCTGCTCGACCGGCTCGCACGCCAGCCCGCGTGAGCGGGCGAAGGGCTCGCAACGCATCAGCTCTGCTCGAGCAGGACATCTATGAGCCCAAAGCCGAGCCGCTCGAGCGGCCGGGTGGTGCTGGCGAGGGCGACGACGGCGCCGCCGGCATCGGGAACGAACGCACCGAAGCTGCGAAAGCCGTAGGTGAGGCCGTTGTGCCAGACGGTCGTCGGCCGTCGCCGGGGGGACTGGACGATCCAGCCCAGCCCCAGCTCGATGCGGCGCGCGATCGACGCGTGCGGCCGTCGTGCGAGCGCGAGCGCCGGGCCCGGAGGATCGTCCGGCGGGCGCAGGCACGCCTCGAGCCAGCGCAGCAGGTCCGGGACGGTCGAGCGAACGCCGCCCGCCGCGGGCATGCGGTCGTGCATCGGCGGGCGTCGTCGCCCCCTGCGCGAGCGGCCCGGAAGCGACGTCGCACCGTGCACGGTCGTGGCCTGCATCGCGAGCGGCTCGAGCAGCCGCTCGCGCAGCAGCTCGCCGTAGGGCCGCCCGGCGCGGCAGGCGAGGGCGCCGCCGAGCAGCCCGAAGCCCATGCTCGAGTAGCGCAACCCGCGGCGGCCGAGCGACCGGCGCCGCGCCCCGGCGACGAGCGCGCGGTAGTCGTCCTCGCCCACGGACTCCCACGGATCGCGACCCCGGATCCCGGCGAGGACCGCAAGCTCGCGCGGGAGCATCCGGCGCGGCGTGTTCGGCAGCCCGCTGCGGTGGGTGGCGAGCTGCGCGAGCGTGACCTCGCCCACCGGCCAGGCGGCCGCGTCGGGGAGATGCGCGGCCAGCGGGTCGTCCAGCCGCAGCTCGCCGCGGAGGTGCATGTCGGCGAGCAGGGCCCCGGTGAGCGGCTTCGTCAGCGAGCCGATCTCGAACACCGGCGGTTCAGGGAGTGCGCGAGCGCGCGGCGACCAGCGGACGATGGTTCGCTCGCCGCCGGCACTGAGCCCGACCACGAGCGTGCCCCCGCCCCTGCGCCCGGTCGAGCGAACCAGCGCCTCGATGCGGTCGGGCACGGGCGACACGTGCTGGCGCGCGACGGCTACGGCTCGACGACGAGCCGGCCGATCTGCGTGTGCGAGCCCTCGAGCTCGATCTCGTAGACGCCCTCGGCATCGGCCTCGAACGAGAGGCGCGCGCGGCCGCCGGCGTTCAGCTGCCGCGAGATGTCGTAGCCGTGCACGTGCACCTCGTCGGTCGTGTCGGGCGAGCTGACCTCGATGCGCGCGCGCTCGCCCCTGCGCACGGTGATCGTCTGCACGCCGCCGAGCGGCCGGCCCGCGCGGACGCGGATCGGCGCGAAGGCGGGCGCCGCCGGCGGCGGGGCCGCGCGCGTCGTCTCCGCCGCCTCGCCCCCGGCCGGAGGCAGCGTCGCCGTCCGCGCGCCGACGCCGTCGCCGGGCTCGTCATCCTCACCGGGCGCCAGCAGCATGAACGCGAGCACGAGCACGGCGACCGCCGCGGCCACGAGGCCGATCCGCGCCGCGCCGCTCACCGGCGGGCCGCCGGCCACGCGGCGAGCCAGCGGTCCAGCACCTCGCCGAGCTCGCGCGCATCGCGCGCCACGGCGTCGGCGGCGCGCAGCTCCTCCGGCGCGAACGGGCCGGTCGCGATCGCTGCCACGCGCACGCCGTCGGCGCGCGCGCAGGCGATGTCGCGCGGCGTGTCGCCGATGACCGCCGTCCGCGCGCGCGGCCACTCCGCCCCGTCGCCGCCGCCCGCGCGCCGGCGTGCGACCTGCGGCAGCATCGCCCGGTCCTCGTCGTCCGATCCGAAGCCGCCCTGGCCGCGCGCGAAGAAGCGCCCGATCCCGGCGGCCCTGAGCTTCATCCGCGCGATCGGCTCGTAGTTGCCGGTCACGAGCGCCAGCAGCGTGTCGTCGCGCGCGGCGAGGCGCTCGAGCAGCTCGGGCATGCCGGGCGTGACGTGCGCCGACAGGTCGTCGGGGACGAGCCTCGCGTAGGCCTCGCAGGCCGCGATCCGCACGTCGTCGGCGCGCTCGTCGATCCGCGCGGCGGAGACGCCCGCCGGCACCAGCAGCTTGCGCATGATCGCGCCGTCGGTGAGCCCGGCGACCTCGATCCCGCGCAGCGCCGGCGCGGTCACGCCATGGACGGTCCGCAGGGCCTCGTGAAGCGCGTCGCGGTGGGCCTCGGCGGCGCCCGTCAGCAGCGTCCCGTCGATGTCGAAGAGCAGCAGCACGAGCTACGCCCGCGCGAACGAGGTGTCGGCCGAGAGCGCCTGCGCGAAGGCGGCGATCAGCCGCGCGCACGCGTCGACGTCGTCGAGCTGCACCATCTCGACGGGCGAGTGCATGTAGCGCAGCGCGATCGCCACGCCGCCCGTCGGGACGCCCGCACGCGAGAGGTGGATCGCGTCGGCGTCCGTGCCCGTCGCGCGCGCCGAGGCCTGGACCGTGAACGCGATCTGCTCGCGCTCGGCGGCCTCGTGCAGCAGCTCGAAGACGACCGGGTTGAGGATCGAGCCGCGCTCGATGATCGGACCGGCGCCGAACTCGTGCTTGCCGAGCTCGTTGACCTCGACGCCCGGCGAGCCCGTCTCGTGCGTGACGTCGACGACGATCGCGACGTCGGGCCGCAGGCGGTACGCCGACGTGCGCGCCCCGCCGAAGGTGGTCTCCTCCTGCACGACGCCGAGCGCCGCGACGTCGCCCGGCGCGCCGCCCGCCTCGGCGACGAGCCGCGCCGCCTCCAGCGCGATGAACGAGCCGAGGCGGTTGTCCATCGAGCGCGAGACGATGCGGTCGTTGCGCAGCTCCAGCGGCTCGCCGGCGATCACCGCCACGTCGCCGATCCGCACGAGCTCGCGCGCCTCGTCGCCGTCCTTGGCGCCGATGTCGATGTGCAGGTCGCGCAGCTTGGGCACCTTCTCGCGCTCCTCCTCGCGCAGCAGGTGGATCGGCTTGCGCCCGGCGACGCCGGCGACCGCGCCCGCGCGCGTCATGACCTCGACGCGCTGGCCGACGAGGATCTGCGGGTCCCAGCCGCCCACGCCGGTGAAGCGCAGAAAGCCGCTGTCGTCGATGTGCGTGACGATGAGGCCGATCTCGTCGATGTGCCCGACGACGGCGAGCGACGGCGCGCCGGACGTCGTTCCCGCGACGCGCGCCACGACCGAGCCCATGACGTCGATCTCGACGTCGTCGGTGAACCGCCTCGCGGCCGCGGCGAAGACGGCGGCGGGGGCCGTCTCGTAGCCGGAGGGCCCGGCGGCGGTGAGAAGCTGGCGCAGGACCTCGGGCAGCGGCACGGCGTCGAAGGCTATCGGCGGCGTCGCCGCGGTCGCTCGCGACGCGGCTCGCGATCGGTCGACGCGCGGCGAGCGGGGGTCGCCGGCGCGTCGTTTGGAAGGATGCCCCGCACCGACCGATGCTCGTCGCCGTCCTCATCTTCGCCGGAGCGCTTGCCCTCATCGCCTCCGAGAAGGTCAATCGGACGAAGGTCGCGCTCGGCGGCGCGGTGCTGGTCGTGCTCTCCCAGACGATCGACCAGGAGCACGCGATCGAGGCGATCGACTTCGAGACGATCGGCCTGCTGGCGGGGATGATGCTCATCGTCCGCGTGACCGAGCCGACCGGGGTCTACACGTACCTGGCGATCCGTGCCGGGCAGATCGCCCGCGG
>DASZOA010000036.1:0-5126 GCA_035551055.1 Solirubrobacteraceae bacterium | reverse complement strand
CATAACCCGAAGGTCGCGGGTTCGAATCCCGCCCCCGCTATCCCGAAGCCCCGGAAACGCGGGAAGCCCGAAAGCCTGGCGACAGGCCTGACATCGCTAAGCCCGAACGGACCGGGGCTTCGGCCTGTTCGGGGCTGCCCGCGCCTCGACCACCGCGCCGGCTTCAGCGGGGCTCGATCCGCAAGCGCATGCTCGAGCGACACCTCGAGCGCCGTGGCGAGTCCCGGCGTCACTCGATCATGGAATGTGGCATCGAGCGACACCTCGACGCCCGCGCCCGCGTCAGGTGTCACTCGATCGCGAGCGGCGCGTCGCGCTCGTGCTGCGAGCCGCCGTGGCGGCCAGGTCGTCGGCCACCTCGTCGGCGGCAGCGGGGCGGTGGCGCCGTGGTGGTGGATCTCCGAGCGGCGGACGGCGCGCGCTCCAGCGGGGGCTGTGGACGTTGCGTCCAGACCACGGACGCAACGCGCAAGACCCCGGGCGCGGCGACGCGGACGGCGCGCGCTCTCGCCAGGGGCTGTGGACGTTGCGTCCACATCAAGGACGCAACGCGCAAGACCGCTCGCTGATGTCGCCGAGATCGCGCTCCCCGCCGGAGGCACTCCTGCTCGCTGACGTCGAGCACGCGGGAACGCCTCGTCTGGCGGTCTGCCGACCACCGGTGCTCGGTGGCGCGGCCCACCCGCGGGGAACGGGGGCGGACGTCTCGGTCGGCGGCTGACGCGCGCGGTCACTCCGGCGGCGGCCGGTCCGGCTCCTTCGCGCCGCCCTCGAGCACGTCGCGCAGCCAGCGCTCGAGCGCCTCGCGCGTCCTGCGGCGGTCGCGGGCCTCGCGGCGGTCTTGCGCCTCGCGCCGGTCCTGCGCTGCGCGATGCTCCCACGCGTCGCGCCGGTCCTGCGCTGCGCGGCGCTCCCGCGCCTCGTGCCGGCGGCGCGCGAGCTCGCGCGCGCCCCGGCGCTCGCGCACCCTGCGGAGGTACGCCCGGCGCTGGGTGCGGGTCATGCAGCTGAGCCTGCGCGTCGTCGTGCGTGCGCTGCACAGCGCCTCGAGCCTTGGCTGCAGCCCGCGCGCGGGCTTGAACGAGCGGCACGTGTCGACGGCGTCGCGCATGTAGCGGCCCCAGATCCGCGCCGGGAACGTTCCGCCGGCCACCGCGATGCCGTGAACGTCGCGCATCGGGCGCGGCTGGGGGTGGCCGACCCACACGACGGTCGCCAGCCGCGGCACGTAGCCGGCGAACCACGCGTCCTTGAACGAGTCCGTCGTGCCGGTCTTGCCCGCCGCAGGGCAGTCGATCCGCGCCGCCGTCCCGGTGCCCCGCTCGATGTTGCGCTCGAGGATCGCGGTGACCACGCGGGCGGTCTTGGCGTGCAGCGCCCGCTTGCGGGACGGCCTGAGCAACTCGCGGCGGCCGTCGGCGAAGACGACCTTGCGAATCGAACGTGGCCGAGCGCGAACGCCGTCGCCGGCGAGCGTCGCGTACGCGCTGGTCATCTCCAGCGGCGAGACGCCGCGCTGCAGCCCGCCCAGGCCGATCGCGGCATTGGCCTTCAGCGGTGAGCGGACGCCCATCCTGCGCGCCGTCGCGCGCACCTTCTCGGGGGTGACGTCCAACGTGAGTCGCATGTACACGGTGTTGTCGGAGCGAAGCGTCGCCGTCGCCACGCTCGTGCGCCGCGCGCCGTAGGTTCCGCTGTAGGTCTTGACCCTGATGCGCCCGTACTTCTGCGAGCGGTGGTCGATCGGCGCCGACGCGTACGTCGTCCGGAACGGGTCGAGGCGCTGCTCCAGCGCCGCGGCCAGCACCATCGTCTTGAACGTCGAGCCGGGCTGACGGCGGGCCTGAGCGGCCAGCGAGAATGTGCTGTGCCGGTACGAGGTGGTGGACGCCATCGCCCGGATGTCGCCGGTCTTGGGATCGATCGACACCAGTGCCGCCTCCGGGTCGCGGCGGTCGGGCAGCTGCGAGCGCATCGCCGCGCGCGCGCGGCGCTGCAGCGCGCGGTCCACGGTCGTGTAGACCTTCAGACCGCCGGCCTCGACCCGCTCCTCGCCGTAGCGGTCGACCAGCTGGGCCTTGACGTAGTCGAAGAAGTACGGCTCCTCGCGGCGGTCGTAGAAGTTGCGCCGCTTGATCCCCAACGGCCGGCGCATCGCCTTCGCCGCCGTCGCGCGCTCGATGTGGCGCTGCTCGGCCATCGCCTCGAGAACCGCGTCGCGTCGCGCCTTGGCGCGCCCGGGATGCTCGACGGGATCCAGCCGCGACGGCGCCTGCGGCAGGCCGGCCAGCAGCGCCACCTCGTGGACGCGCAGCCGGTCGGGCCGACGGCCGAACCAGCCGCGCGCCGCCGCGTGGATCCCGACGAGCTCCTGCCCGCCGCGCGTGCCATAGGAGACGTTGTTGAGGTAGGCCGTCAGGATCCAGCGCTTGGAGCGCTTGCGCTCCATCTCCTCGGCGAGCTTGGCCTCGACGATCTTGCGCTCGACCGTTCGCTCGCGCGAGAGGTACAGCGCGCGGACGAGCTGCATCGTCAGCGTCGAGCCGCCCTCCACGACCCGGCCGCCACGCAGGTTGTGGTACAGGGCGCGCAGGATCGCGGCGCGGTCGACGCCGCGGTGCTCGTAGAAGCGGCGGTCCTCGATCGCGACCGTCGCCTGCTCGACGCGGTCGGGGATGCGCTCGGCCGGGAGGGCGGTGCGCAGGGTGTCGGAGCGCACGAACCCGAGCAGGCGGCCGTCGGCGGCGTAGACGCGCGAGTTCTCGCCGTTGGAGCGCTGCTCGAGATCCGACAGGGTCGGGGCGCCGTCGGCGATCGACCGGACCTCGAGGTACAGCGCGACGCCGGCGATCAGGCCGGCGACGCCGAGCGCGCCCACGCCGATCAGCATGAGGCGTCCCAGCCGGCGCCACCGGCGGCGCGGGCGGCGCCCGCGTGCGCGCGCCGCGGTCACCGCGGGTCCGCCGGGTCGGGCGCGGCGTGACCGCGCCGGTATGCCTGCGCTCGGGCCACGAGGCATGGACCTCCTTGTCTGAGGGAGACTCTCCGTAGTCTCGGGCTTCGACGAGCAGGAGTACCCGTGCGGCCCGCGGGTCATGAGTCGCCGAGCTCGGCCACGTGCCGCCCCCGACTGCGCGAGCATTCCAGTCGTGCTGCACCTGCACCGAGCCGACCGCGCCGACGCGCTCGTCGAGGCGCTCGGCCGCGTGCTCGCGCCGCCCCCGGCCGATCCGTTCGCGACCGACGTCGTCGCCGTGCCGACCCGCGGGATGGAGCGCTGGCTCGCGCAGCGGCTGTCCGGCGCGCTGGGCGCGACGAGCGGCCGCCCGGACGGCGTCTGCGCGAACGTCGCGTTCCCGTCGCCGCGCGCGCTCGTCGCCGACGCCGTCGCCGCCGCCTGCGGGGTGCAGCTCGACGCCGACCCGTGGGCGCCCGAACGGCTCGTGTGGCCGTTGCTCGACGTCGTCGACGGTTGCCTCGGCGAGCCCTGGCTGGCGGTGCTCGCCGCGCACCTGCAGGCGCCCGACGGCACGCCGCGCGGCGCCCGGCGGCTGAAGGCCGCGCGCCACCTCGCCCGCCTGTTCGATCGCTACGCGCTGCACCGCCCGCAGCTCGTGCGCGGCTGGGCGGTCGGCGAGGACGACGGCCACTGGCAGGCCGAGCTGTGGCGACGGGTGCGCGCTCGCCTCGGCACGCCGTCGCTCGCCGAGCGGCTCGGGGACGCCGCCGAGCGACTCAGCGCCGATCCGGCGCTGATCGAGCTGCCCGAGCGGCTGTCGATCTTCAACCTCACGCGCCTGCCCGCCGGCCAGCTCGACGTCCTGCGCGCGATCGCCGCCGGGCGCGACGTGCACCTCTTCCTCCTGCACCCCTCGCCGGCGCTGTGGGCGCGCATCGCCGCGACGCTCGACCCGGCGGCGCCGGTCGTCCGCCGCGCCCTCGACCCGACCGCGGGGCTGGCGCGCCACCGCCTGCTCGCGTCCTGGGGACGCGACGCGCGCGAGCTGCAGCTCGTGCTCGCGCGCGCTGGCGGCGGGGCGAGCGATCGGGTCTACGAGCGCGAGCGCCACGCGCCCGCGTCGCTGCTCGAGCGCCTGCAGGCCGCGATCCGCGACGACGCGCCGGCGCCGGGCCCGCCGTCCGCGGGCGCTCCCGACGCGCGTCCCCCGCTCGCGCCCGACGATCGCAGCGTGCAGATCCACGCCTGCCACGGCCGCGTCCGGCAGGTCGAGGTGCTGCGCGACGCGCTGCTGCACGTGCTCGCCGACGATCCCGCGCTCGAGCCGCGCGACATCGTCGTGATGTGCCCGGACATCGAGACGTTCGCACCGCTCGTCCACGCGACGTTCGGGGCTGCGCAGACCGCCCCCGACGACGACGACGAGCCACGCGCGCCCGAGCGCCGTCCGCCGGACCTGCGCGTGCGCCTCGCCGATCGCGCGCTGCGCCAGACCAACCCCGTCCTCGGCGTGATCGCCCGCCTGCTCGAGCTCGCCGAGCGCCGCTGCACGGCGTCGGAGGTGCTCGACCTCGCCGACCGCCCGCCCGTGCGCCGCCGCTTCGGTCTGGACGACGAGGACCTCGCGCGGCTGCACGAATGGGTCGCGCAGAGCGGCATCCGGTGGGGCCTGGACGCCGCCCACCGGGCCCCGTACAAGCTCGACGGCCTCGCCGCCGGAACCTGGCAGGCGGGCCTCGACCGCATCCTCCTCGGCGTGGCGATGACCGAGGACGGCTGCCGGCGCTACGGCGGCGTGCTGGCGCTCGACGACGTCGAGGGCGCGGCGATCGAGCTCGCCGGCCGGCTGGCCGAGCTCGTCGACCGGCTCGGCGGCGCGCTGCGTGCGCTCCGCGGGCCGCTGACCGCCGAGGGCTGGGCGATCGCGATCTCCGAGGCGGCGGCGATGGTCACCGACGCGTCCGGGCGCGAAGCCGGGCAGCACGTCGAGCTCGGACGCCTGCTCGACGAGGTCGTCGACGAGGCGGGCGGCGCCGCCACGCCGCTGTCGCTGCCCGAGGTCCGCGCGCTGCTCGCCGGCCGCCTGGCGGGCTCGGCCACGCGCGCGAACTTCCGCACCGGACATCTGACGATCTGCACGATGCTGCCGATGCGGTCGGTCCCGCAC
>DASZOA010000035.1:0-9806 GCA_035551055.1 Solirubrobacteraceae bacterium | reverse complement strand
CCGACCTCGCCAACGTCATGAACGAGGCGGCGCTGCTGAGCGCCCGGCAGCAGGACCCCGCGATCTCGATGGCGATGCTCGAGCAGGCGGTCGAGCGGGCGACCTGGGGCGTCGCCCGGCCGCACGTGATGAGCGACGAGGAGCGCCGCGCCGTCGCGGTGCACGAAGCCGGGCACGTGCTCGTGGCGCTCGATACCGAGGAGGGCTCGCTGCCGCACATGGTCAGCATCATCCCCGCGGGCAAGACGCTGGGTCGCGCCTGGCTGACGGATACCCACGACCGGGTTTCGCGCTCGCGCTCGGCCCTGATCGAGGACATGGCGATCCTCCTCGGTGGCCGCGCCGCCGAGGAGATCGTCTTCGGCCAGGTCACCACCAGCGCCGCGAATGATCTCAGCCACGTCGGCCGCATCGCGAACCGGATGGTGCGCGAGCTCGGCATGAGCGACGCCGTGGGACCGATCGCGTATCCCGGGGACTCCGAGGAGGACGGCGCGGCCCCGCCGCTCTCCGACGACACGGCGCGCCTGATCGACCTCGAGGCGCGGCGGCTCGTCAGCGAGGCTCAGGATCGCGCCCACCAGGTGCTGACGAACAGCCGCGTCGCTCTCGAGCGGCTCACGGCCGCCCTGCTCGAGGCCGAGACGCTCGACGCGGCGCACATCAAGCAGATCGTGGCCGAACCCGAACGCGCACCCGCCTGAGCCCCACAGCGCCGAACCGCGTCGCGGTCGCCTAGCGCGAGACGGCGGGATTGGGGGGCGGCACCGCGCGCTCCTCGGGTACGAGCCACACGACGCCGAGCGGCGGCAGCGACACCTCGGCCGAGCACGGCTGGCCGTGCCAGGGCAGCGGCTCCGCGTCGACGCCGCCGAGGTTGCCGCTGTCCGTGCCGCCGTAGAACGCCGAGTCGGTGTTGAGCCCCTCCACCCAGCGGCCCGACCGCGGCAGGCCCAGCCGGTAGCTTGGCCGCGGCACGGGCGACAGATTCGCCACGCAGACGAGCACGTCCTCGTCGGGCTGCTCGCCGGCGCGCGCGAACGCCACGACGTTGGCGTCGGCGTCGTTGGGCTCGATCCAGAAGAAGCCGCGGGAGTCGAAGTCGATCTCGTAGAGCGCCGGCGTGCGCCGGTAGACGGCGTTGAGGTCGCGCACGAGCGCCTGCACGCCCGAGTGATCGCCCTGCTCGAGCAGGTGCCAGTCCAGCGACCGGTCGTGGCTCCACTCCTGGCCCTGCGCGAACTCCTGACCCATGAACAGCAGCTTCTTGCCGGGATGCGCCCACATGTAGGCGTACAGCGCGCGCAGATTGGCGAACTTCTGCCAGCGGTCGCCCGGCATCTTGTCGATCAGCGAGCCCTTGCCGTGCACGACCTCGTCGTGCGACAGCGGCAG
The DNA here is from genome assembly GCA_035551055.1 of Solirubrobacteraceae bacterium. Lineage (GTDB taxonomy): Bacteria > Actinomycetota > Thermoleophilia > Solirubrobacterales > Solirubrobacteraceae > CADCVQ01. The sequence goes on along the minus strand of DASZOA010000035.1, from coordinate 8,411 downwards.
GATGAAGTTCTCGCTGAACGCGTATACGAGCGAGAACGTCAACTCGTGGTGGTGGTAGCGGCGGTGCACCGGATCCTGCTGGAAGTAGCCCAGCGTGTCGTGCATCCAGCCCATGTTCCACTTGAAGCCGAAGCCCAGGCCGCCGAGGTAGGTCGGCCGGGAGACGCCGGGCCACGCCGTGGACTCCTCGGCGGCGCTGATGACGCCCGGCGCGTCGCGGTGCAGCACCTCGTTGAGCTCCTTGAGGAAGGCGACGGCCTCGAGATCCTCGCGCCCGCCGAACTGGTTGGGCACCCACTCGCCCGCGCGCCGCGAGTAGTCGAGGTAGAGCATCGACGCGACGGCGTCCACGCGGATCCCGTCGGCGTGGAACTCGCGCGCCCAGAACAGCGCGTTGGCGAGCAGGAAGTTGCGCACCTCGTTGCGCCCGTAGTTGAAGACCAGCGTCCCCCAGTCCGGGTGCGAGCCGCGGCGCGGGTCCTCGTGCTCGTACAGCGCGGTGCCGTCGAAGCGCGCGAGCGCCCACGCGTCGCGCGGGAAGTGCGCCGGCACCCAGTCGAGGATCACGCCGATCCCGTTGGCGTGCATGCGGTCGATGAAGGCGCGCAAGTCGTCGGGCGAGCCGAAGCGCGGCGCCGGCGCGTAGTACGACGTCACCTGATAGCCCCACGAGCCGGTGAACGGGTGCGCCATGACGGGCAGCAGCTCGACGTGCGTGAAGCCGAGGTCCGCGACGTACGCCGACAGCTCGTCGGCGAGCTCGACGTACGTCAGCGAGCGGTTGTCCTCCAGCGGGTTCAGCCGCCACGAGCCGAGATGCGCCTCGTAGACCGCCATCGGCCGGTCGTGCGGCGCCCGCGCGTCGCGCTGCACGAGGTAGTCGGCGTCGCTCCACTCGTGCGACGACGCGTGCACGATCGACGACGTCTGCGGCGGCTGCTCGGTCTGGAACGCAAACGGGTCGGCCTTCAGCAGCAGCTCGCCGGACTGCGCGCGGATCTCGAACTTGTAGCGCGCGCCGTCGCCGACGTTGGGCAGGAACAGCTCCCAGATCCCCGAGTCGCCGAGCGCGCGCATCATGTGCAGCCGCCCGTCCCAGAAGTTGAAGTCGCCGACGACGGAGACCGAGCGCGCGGCCGGCGCCCAGACGGCGAACGCCGTGCCCTGGACGCCGTCGAGCTCGCGCACGTGGGCGCCCATCTTCGACCACAGCTGCTCGTGGCGGCCCTCGCGGAAGAGGTGCTCGTCGAGGTCCGACAGCGTCGGCGCGAAGCGGTAGGGGTCGGGCGTCGTCCAGGTCGCGCCGTCCGGATAGTGGATCTCGAGCTCGTAGGTCAGCGGCAGCGACGCGTTGGCAAGCTCGCCCTCGAACAGCCCGCCGGGGTGGATGCGCTCGAGCTCGGCTCCCTCGGGCTGCACGACGACCGACTGGGCGGCGGGGTGCAGCGTGCGGATCTTCACGCCCCCGGGCGAGGCGTGCGCCCCCAGGATCGCGTGCGGGTCGTGGTGGTCGCGGGCGACCAGGCGATCGAGGTCGGCGGTCGTCACGGGAACGCTCATCCCGACGACCTGCCCGCGGGTGGGACGGCGGTGGCTGTCGCGCGATGACGCGCGGTCATGTCGGGACCTCCTCTTGCAGCAGGCGCGCGATCCCGGCCACCGGGATCGCCATCCAGTCGGGGCGGTTGTTGAGCTCGTAGCGCAGCTCGTAGACCGCCTTCTCGAGCTCGAAGATCGCAAGCAGCTTGTCGATCGCGGGGCCCCCGGCGGGCAGCAGCGACGGCTCGGCCGTCTCGAGGTAGGCGTCGAGGAAGCCGCGGCGCGCCTGCTGCTCCCAGCCCTCGGGCGCCGGCTCGCCGCGCAGCAGCTCGCACGCCGAAGCGGCGTAGGCGAACGACCGCAGCATTCCCGCGACGTCGCGCAGTGGCGAGCGCTTGCGGCGCCGCTCCAGCAGCGAGCGGGCGGGCTCGCCCTCGAAGTCGAGGATCGTCCAGCCCTCGTCGCGCAGCATCGTCTGGCCGAGGTGGTAGTCGCCGTGGTGGCGGATCAGCCGGCCGCCGACGCCGACGTGCGACATGAGCTGCAGGCGGTCGCGGACCTCCTCGCCGCGCCCGGCGATCGGCTCGAGCGCGGGCACGTCGTGCGGCAGATCGAGGAAGACGCCCTCGATCTGCTCGTCGATCGTGGCGGTCAGCAGCGACAGCGCCTCGACGCTCGGCTCCTCGGGCGAGAACGCGGGATCGCTCGGGTCCGAGGCGAGCACGCTGTGCATCTCTCCGGTCGCGGCGCCGAGCTCGGGCACGCGCGCGAGCACGCCGACCGGGTCCTCAAGCGTCAGCTCCCAGCCGTCGCGGGCGCCGGCGACGAACTCCTGCATGATCCCCAGCGTCGCGTGCATGAGCTCGCCGGCGTAGTCGTACCAGCCGGTCAGCGCCGCGACGGCGGGAAAGCCGCGCGCCGACAGGAAGCGCAGCATCTCGAGCTCCGGGTTGATGCCGGGCTCGATCCGGCGAAAGACCTTCAGCACCTGCTCGTCGCCGAAGACGATCGACGAGTTGGACTGCTCGGCGCCCATCGGCCGAGCGTCGCCGCCCGGCTCGCGGCCGCCGTGGAAGAACACGTCGTCGATCTGCGCCTCCTCGGCGAGCAGCCGCGCGAGCGCCCACACGCCGTCCTCCTCGCCCGGCAGCAGCTGGTAGAGCTCGTGCGTGCCGGCCTGGAAGCGCGCCTCGGCGAGCTGCAGCTCGAGCGCCGGCCGCTTGCTGAGCACGGTGCGCTGCAGCACGTTGACGGCGGCCACCTCGCGTGCCTTGGAGGCAAACCAGCGCTGCTCGACCAGCCACTCCTCGAGCGGGCCGTCGATGCGGTCAGGCAGGCTCATCGTCCTCCTGCAGCCGGAACCAGAAGAACCCGCGCGGGGCGAGCGTCAGCAGGTACGGCAGCTCGCCGACCCTCGGGAAGCGCGAGCGCCCGAACAGCTCGATGGGGTGATGGCCGGCGTACCAGGACAGGTCCAGCTCGACCGCCTGCGCCGAGCGCGCGAGGTTGTGCACGCACAGCACGACGTCGTCCTCGTAGGTTCGGACGCAGGCGAAGATCTTCGGATTGGCGGGGGTCAGCACCTCGAAGCTGCCCAGGCCGAACACCGGGTGCTCCTTGCGCAGCGCGATGAAGCGCCGCAGCCAGCGCAGCATCGACGACGGCGTGCGCAGCTGCGCCTCGACGTTGACGGCCTGGTAGCCGTAGACCGGGTCCATCAGCGGCGGGGCGTAGAGCTGTGCGAAGTCCGCGCGCGAGAAGCCGCCGTTGCGATCGCCGGTCCATTGCATCGGCGTGCGTACCCCGTCGCGGTCGCCGAGAAATACGTTGTCGCCCATCGCGATCTCGTCGCCGTAGTACAGCACCGGCGAGCCCGGCAGGCTGAACAGGATCGCCGTCATGAGCTCGATCTCGTCGCGGCCGTTGTCGAGCAGCGGCGCCAGGCGCCGGCGGATGCCGAGGTTGAGCTTCATCCGCGGGTCCTTGGCGTACTCGGCGTACATGTAGTCGCGCTCCTCGTCGGTGACCATCTCGAGCGTCAGCTCGTCGTGGTTGCGCAGGAACAGGCCCCACTGGCAGTTGGAGGGGATGTGCGGCGTCTGGGCGAGGATCTCGAGGATCGGCGCCGACTCCTCGCGCCGCAGGGCCATGAACATCCGCGGCATGACCGGGAAGTGGAAGGCCATGTGGCACTCGTCGCCGTCGCCGAAGTACTGCACGACGTCGGCGGGCCACTGGTTGGCCTCGGCGAGCAGGACGCGGTCGGGATACTCGTCGTCGACCGTCGCTCGCACCTTTCTCAGGAATGCGTGCGTCTCCTCCAGGTTCTCGCAGTTGGTGCCCTCGCGCTCGTAGAGGTAGGGCACGGCGTCCAGGCGGAAGCCGTCGAGGCCGAGGTCCAGCCAGAAGCGCAGGACGTCGAGCATCGCCTCCTGGACCTCCGGGTTGTCGTAGTTGAGGTCGGGCTGGTGGTGGAAGAAGCGGTGCCAGTAGTAGGCGCCGGCCCTGTCGTCCCACGTCCAGTTCGACGTCTCGGTGTCGACGAAGATGATCCGCGCCTGCTCGTAGCGCGTCGGGTCGTCCGACCACACGTACCAGTCGCGCTTGGGGTCGTCGGGGTCCGAGCGCGCCTGCTGAAACCACTCGTGGTCCGACGACGTGTGGTTCATCACGAGGTCGGCGATGACGCGGATGCCGCGCTCGTGCGCGGCCTCGATGAACCGGCGCACGTCGTCGATCGTCCCGTAGTCGGGGTGCACCTCGTAGAAGTCGGCGATGTCGTAGCCGCCGTCGCGCATCGGCGAGGGGTACATCGGCAGCAGCCAGATCACGTCGACGCCGAGCCAGTGCAGGTAGTCGAGCTTCTCGGTCAGCCCGCGGAAGTCGCCGTGGCCGTCGCCGGTGCCGTCGTAGAAGCCGCGCAGGTGGATCTCGTAGAAGATCGCGGTCTTGAACCACAGCGGGTCGGACTCGAACCACTGGCCGGCCGGCTGCATCATGCCATCTAGGTGCTGACGCGCAGCAGGTGAGCCACGCGGTAGGGGTCCAGGCGCACGAAGTTGCGCCCCATCCGCCAGTCGAAGCTCTCGCCCGACAGCAGGTCGGTGACCTCGAAGACCGGCGACAGGCCGAGCCCGTAGGGAATGACGACGACGCCCTCCTGCGCGCTGAGCGGGTCCAGCGTGACGACGACGATGACGACGTTTTCGCCGGTGCGCTTGGCGTAGGCGATCAGCGCGTCGTTCTCGGTCGTCAGGAACTGGATGTTGTCGAGGTGCTGGAGCGCCGGGTTCTCGCGGCGGATGGCGTTGATGCGCTCGATCAGCGCCAGCAGCGGGCCGTTCAGGGTGCGCTGCTTGATCTCGTACTTCTCGGAGTTCTCGTACTCCTCGCTGCCCGGCCGCACGGCCACGCGCTCGAAGTTCTCAAAGCCGGAGTAGACGCCGTAGGTCGGGCTCAGCGTCGCGCCGAGCACGAGCCGGCTGGCGAACTTCGGCGGGCCCCCGTGCTGCAGCTCCTCGGTGAGGATGTCGGGCGTGTTGACGAAGAAGTTCGGCCGGAAGTACTCCTGCATGCCGCTGGTCGCGAGCTCGGTGACGTAGTCGGTCAGCTCCCACTTCGAGCTCTTCCAGGTGAAGTACGTGTAGGACTGGTTGAAGCCGACCTTGGCGAGCTGGCGCATCATCGTCGCGCGCGTGAACGCCTCGGCCAGGAAGATGATCTCCGGGTGCTGGCGGCGCAGCTCGGCGGTAAGCCACTCCCAGAACGCCAGTGGCTTGGTGTGCGGGTTGTCGACGCGGAAGACCGTCACGCCGTGATCGGCCCAGAAGCGCACGACGTCGCGCAGCGCGTTCCACAGCCCCTGCCAGTCCTCGGAGTCCCAGTTGACGTTGTAGATGTCCTGGTACTTCTTGGGCGGGTTCTCGGCGTACTTCAGGGTGCCGTCCGGGCGGCGGTTGAACCACTCGGGGTGCTCGCGCAGCCAGGGATGGTCGGCCGAGCACTGGATCGCGAAGTCCAGCGCCATGTCGATGCCGTGCTCGCCGGCGGTGCGCGCGAGCGCGTCGAAGTCGTCCATCGTGCCGAGCTCGGGATGCAGCGCGGTGTGCCCGCCGGTCTCGTCGCCGATCGCCCAGGGCGAGCCGGGATCGGCGGGACCCGCCGCCAGCGCGTTGTTGCGCCCCTTGCGGTTCGTGTGGCCGATCGGGTGCACCGGCGGCAGGTACAGCACGTCGAAGCCCAGGCCGGCCAGCGCCGGGATCTGCCGCTCGACGCCCTTCAGGCCGCCCCAGGAGCGCGGAAAGAGCTCGTACCAGGCGCCGAAGCGCGCCCGCACCCGGTCGACGTCGACGTGCAGCCGGCCTTCCATCGTCGTCGAGCGGCTGCGATCGGGGTGGCGCTCGACGGCCGCGAACAGCTCGCGATCGAGCGCGATCTGCGGATTGGCTCCGTCCTCGCGCAGCGCGTCGAGCGCGCGCTCGATGCGCCTGCGGTCGGCGCCCTTCGCCCGCTCGGCGGCCTGCTCGAGCAGCACCTCGCCCTCCGACAGCTCGCCGCTGACGTCGGGCTGGCCGGCGTCGATCTTGCGCCGCAGCTCCTCGCGCCAGCTGGCGAACGCGTCGACCCAGGCCTCGATCGTCCAGCTGTAGCGCCCGAGGCGATCCACCGCGAACTTGCCGGCCCAGCGGTCGCCGTCGAGGTGCGCGTCGATGCGCACCATCGGGTTCTCGACCCAGCGCCTCGAGCCCGGCGCGTACGAGCGCACGACCGCGCGCAGGACGTCGTGGCCGTCGGCGAAGATGTCGGCGCTGACGGTGACGGCGTCGCCGACGGTTCGCTTGGCGGCATAGCGGCCGCAGTCGATCATCGGCGCCGGCCGCCCGATCTGGATGCGGGGCGGCGGCGGTTTCGCGCTCTTGTCGGCGGGCATTCCCAATCACTCTCTCCGTTTCGGACGGTTCGTAACGTGCTGGGACAGCTGGGAAACAGATCGGCGGGCGTGCAGCTGCATCCGACCAGCCTTCCGGCCGGCCGGCTCGGCGACGACGCCTACCGCTTCGTCGAGTGGCTCGCCGCGGCGGGCCAGTCGCACTGGCAGATGCTGCCGCTCGGTCCGCCCGACCGGGCCGGGTCGCCGTACAAGGCGAGGTCCGCGTTCGCCGCCTGGCGCGGGCTGCTGGCCGCTCCGCACGCGCCCGTCTCCGACGACGAGATCGACGCGCTCCGCGCCCGCGAGGCGTTCTGGATCGGCGACTGGGAGGCGTTCGCCGGGGGGCGCCGCGCGGTCGCCGACCAGGTCCGCTTCGAGCGCGAGTGGGCGGCGCTGCGAGCGTACGCGCGCGACCACGGGATCGGGCTGATCGGCGACGTGCCGATCTACGTCGCGCCGGGCAGCGCCGACCACGTCGCGTGGCCCGGGCTGTTTCGCGACGGCGAGGTCGCCGGCGCGCCGCCGGACGCCTTCAGCGAGACCGGCCAGCTGTGGGGCAATCCGCTGTACGACTGGCCGGCGCTCCAGCGCCGGCGCTATGCGTGGTGGACGCAGCGCCTGCGGCGCACGTTCGCGCTGTTCGACGTGACGCGGATCGACCACTTCCGTGGCTTCGTCGCCTACTGGGCCGTTCCCGAGGGCGCACCCGACGCGCGCGACGGGCACTGGCGCCGCGGGCCCGGGCGCGCGGTCTTCGACGCCGCCGCGCGCGAGCTCGGCGAGCTGCCGGTGATCGCCGAGGACCTCGGGCTCATCACGAAGCCCGTCGAGCGCCTGCGCCGCTCGCTGGGCTTCCCCGGCATGGTCGTCATGCAGTTCGGCTTTGATCCCGACGACCCGCACGGCCCGCATCGCCTGGAGAACCACGAGCGCGACAGCGTCGTCTACACCGGCACGCACGACCACGACACGCTGCGCGGCTGGTGGGAGACGCTGCCCGATGCGACCCGTACGGCCGCCGAGCGGCAGATCGCCGGCGCGGGGGTCGAGGAGCCCGAGCCGTGGTGGTCGATGATCCGCCTGGCCTACGGCTCGCCGGCGAGGCTCGCGATGGTCCAGGCGCAGGACGTGCTCGGCCTCGGCAGCGAGGCCCGGATGAACGTCCCCGGCCGGGCGACCGGCTCGTGGCGCTGGCGGATGCAGCCGGGCGCGCTGACCGACGAGCTCGCCGAGCGGCTGCGCGCGGCCGCCGAAGAGGCGGGGCGGGCCTGATCTGTGCCTCGCTGCAGCACGTCGACACGGCGCGTGGGGTCGGCCGGCCGTCGCCGCACGCGCTCACGCACGTTCACAGCAGCGTGCCCACTCGCCCAGGCGCTGACCGCGACCGACGCCTCGGCGATCCCCGCGCTCCGCGTCCTCGCGCTCGTCGGTATCCGCCATCCGTGCCGGTGTCCCTGCTGATGCCTCGTCGCCGACGCCGGGCCGCCGCCCGCGGATGCTCGCGCGGCCGGCGGGGTACGTGGCGCTGCGTGAGCTTCACACGGGCGATCGTCACGGGCTCGGACTCCGGAATCGGGCGCGCGACGGCGGTGGCCCTCGCGCGCCGCGGCCTCGACATCGGCATCACCTGGCACACCGACGAGGACGGCGCGCAGGGCACGGCCGGCGAGGTGCGCCAGCTCGGCCGCCGCGCCGAGGTCGCACGGCTGGACGCGTCGCGGCCCGAGGACGCGGCCCGCACCGTCGGCGAGCTGGCCGACGCGCTCGGCGGCGTCGACGTGCTGATCAACAACGCCGGCACCGGCCATCTCAGCGGTGTGCTCGAGGTGACGCTCGACGAGTGGCGCTCGGTCCTCGACACCGACCTGGTCGGCGCGTTCGTCATCGCGCAGGAGGTGGCGCGCCGGATGATCGCCGCCGGCCGCGGCGGGCGGATCGTCAA
>DASZOA010000034.1:0-6538 GCA_035551055.1 Solirubrobacteraceae bacterium | reverse complement strand
GAGGGGGCGCGCTCGATGACGACGAGGGCGCCGCCGGTCGCGCAGACGGCCGTCGCGCAGACGAGGGCGCTCTTGGCGGCGAGCCCGCCGAGCAGCGTCGCGCTGCTGCCACCGGCGGCCGCGCCGCCCGCCGCGGCCGTGCCGCTCGTGCCGCCTTTGAACACGGCGGCGCGGCCCGACAGGACGCCGCCAGCGGCGGAGACGGCGCCGGCCAGCAGCACGCCCGGCGGCATGACGCCGGCCAGGCCACGCACCGAGCGGACGTAGGCGGCGCAGGCCTGGCAGTGCACGATGTGCTGGACGGCGAGCGCGTAGCGGGCGCCGCCCTCGTCGTGCAGCCCGAAGGCGTAGGCCTTGATCAGCGAGCGCTGATCCTCACACCAGTCGCCGCGGCTGATCGCCTCAAGCGCGCCGCCGAGCTTCTTATTCGCGCTGGTCATGATCTTGTCCAGGCGCCGGACGTCGATCCCCATGAGCTCGCTGGCCTCTCTGCGCGAGTGCTCGTGCAGCACGCAGAGGCTGACGGCCTGCTGTTCGCGGGCGCTGAGGCGCAGCCGAACGGACATCAGCCACTGGTGGTACTTCTGGCGCGCGCTGATCTCGTCGTCGACGTCGCGCTCATAGCAGCCGTCGCTGAGGGCGTTGGTCTGACTGGCCGCGGCGGCGTCGGCATGCAGTCGGGGCCGAGCGCTTCGGACGTCGTCGATCGCACGGCGGTAGGCGATCGTCGCGAGCCAGCCGCCGAGGTTCTCGACGCCCGCGCCGCCGCGCACGGACTGCTCGTAGAGCGCGTGCCAGGCCGCGTTGTAGGCGGCGTCGAGATCCAGCGGGTCAGAGCGCAGGTGGGCCGCCGCGAGCTTTGCGCGGACGGTCGCGAGCACCTCGTGCTTGACCGTCTCGTACTGATTTGCGATCAGGCGATCGAACCGCGACTGACCGAGATCAGCCACGGCGACCAGGGAGGCTGGTGAGGCGCACGCCGCCGCCAATATACGCCCGGACCGTGCCGATGTCAGCCGCCGCCGCCAAGCGCGTGGACGGTCGCCGCCCCCCGACGCTGGAGGTCCTGCTGAGCGCGCGCGACGGCGGAGCGCAGCTTGACCTCGTGGCCGGTCAGCGCCAGCGACGTCCAGACGGCGCGCGCGGGGGAGCCACCGGACGCCAGGGCCTGCATCAGATGCGCGAGCAGGGCGCAGCGGACGCCGGGAGACAGCTCGCCGAGCACGACGCGCAGGTCGGCGAGGGTCTCGGGCGCGTCGCGCAGCGCGTGCGCGAGGAGCACCCATTGGCGGGCTGACACGAGCGGCTCCCACTCCGGCGGGCGGGCGGTCATCAGGCGGGCGTGATCGTTCATCGACACCTTGTCGTCGTGGGTTGACGCAACGCGGATCGGCGCTCGCGCGGACCTCCGCCGCCGGCGGCTGTCGTGATCAGCGGCCATCGCGATCGCGGCGGCGGGGCGCGCCGGCGGCCGCGCGGGGGTTGACGCGGATCCGCACGCAGAGGCCGACGCCGGGCACGTGGACGCGCGGCCGCGCCGGGTTCTCGAAGACCGGACCGGAGGTGAAATGACGCCAATGCGCGACCGGCGATCGGCGTGCCGGACCCGGCGGGCGGTCTTCGTCGCGCTCGACGTGCGGTGCGCCCTCGGTCGGCGCCGCGCGCCGGTGCAGGGCGCGGCGGGCGCGGGCGGTGATGACGAGATCGCCGGCGTCGTCGGCGAGCGCGAGGACGCCGAGGGCGCCGGCGCGCGTCAAGGGCAGCACCCAGACCTTCCCTTCTGGGTCAAAGCGTCGCTCGGCCAGCGCGCGCAGCGCCGGCAGCCGGCGCTCGCTGTAGGGGCCGGCGATCTGGATCTCGCCGTCGCGGAGCATCGCCCAGCCGACGTCGACGCGGGCGAGGCGCGCGGCAGCGGCGTCGGAGATGCGGACGTCGACGCGGCGCTCGGAGAGCTCGGCGATCACGCCGCATAGCGCGCGCAGATGATCGCGGCGGGCGGGAACGACCCAGTCCTGCTCGGCGGGCCGGTAGCGACGCTCGCGAAGTGCTCGGATCGCGTCAACGATCGTCTCGTCATAGGGCGAGACGCTGAGCAGGACGAGCCCCTTGTCGGCGTCGACGTGCAGGGACATCAGCAGGGCGGAAATTCTTCGCAGGCCTGCTGGGACACGACAGCGAGCGGTGCCGGCTGCGGGCGGGGCGGCGCAGCACGCGTTGGCGTGGCGGGCTCGACCGGTCGGTGGCGCGGGCGCCTCGCGGCTGGCGCCGTAGCGGCGTCGCGTCGCCGCGACCGGGCGCCGGGCCTGCGGGCGGCCGACGGCCGGCGTGCGGACCGGGCGGCCGCGGCGCGCTGTCGGCGTTCGCGCCTGACGGGCGCCAGCGTGACGGCCGCGCGCCGTTGCTCCCGCTCGCCGGACGAGGGGGTGGCGCGGACGCGGGGGAGGGGTGCAGCAGCAGGCCGCGGCGCGCCGTCGGCGCGGACGCCGGTGTCAGGAGCACCGGTCCAGTCACGAAGCGCAACCGCCGTCAGCAGCAGCGCGGCGGCCAGCACGCCGGCGAGGGCGAGCGGACGGCATCCCGGCAGGTTCGGGCGGCGCGGCCGGTGACGCCACTCCGACATCAGCCCGCGCGAGCGACGGCGTAGCCGACGATGTCGTCGCTTCGGTGGCGCTCGGCGCTCGTCTGCGGCGAAGAACGCCTCGGCGTCATCTGTGCGCTCCTGATCACCGAGCCGCGGCGGCTGGCCCCACAACGCCGCCAGGCGCGCGTCCTCTTCGGCGGAGAGCGTCATAGCCGTCTGTCGTGACAGACGCCGGATGACCCCCCGCCGATTGGCGCAGAGCAGAAATCCGGGGGCCGGCGTGAGCGACCCGGTGAAGTCAGGGGGGGTCAGGCGGCGCCCGGGCCGACAGCAGGCCAGATGCACTGCTCGTCCTCACCTTCATCTCAGCGGCGATGCGCGTGCTGACCTGCGGATCTGGCGTTGGGGGCGGCGGCGCGCTCGTGCTGATCGCGGCGCTGCTGCTCGCCGCGTGCGGTACCGCCCGGACCGATGCCCCGCTGCTGTCCGAGCGCGTTTATCTGGCGTGGGTCAAGCGCGACTGCCTGGCGGCCAGGCAGCTCGTCGAGCAGGCCCCGGGCGCCCGGCCCGAGCCGGCCGTCTACCTGCAGCGGGTCGCCGCCGGCGCGCAGGAGATGCAGCGCGAGTTTGCCGCGGTGCGGCCTCCCCCACGGCTGCGGCTCGTTCACCGCGAGCTCGTCCGGATCGGCGCCGCGCAGCTGGCGCTGATCGAGACCGCGCGCGAGCGGCTCGAACGCGGGGAGGCGCTGCGGGCGGCCGCCGAGCTCGAGGCGCGCAACCGCGAGCTCGTGCGGCGCGCGAACGCGATCGCCGAGCAACTCGGCCTGGCCGAGTGCGTCAACGACGCGAGCGCGCGGTGAACCCGCGCGCGAGCGGCGACTGCGCGCGCGGCGAGCAGGGCTTCGTCGCCGTCGGCCTGCTGCTGGGCGCCGCCGGGACCGTCGTCGGCGTTGTGATGGCGCTCGCGGTCGTCATCGCCGTCGTCGCGCCCGGCGGGGACGACGGCTGCGCGGTGCTGGATGACGGCGGCGAGCCGGTCGGGCCGACGGTCGGTTCGCTCGGCGGCGTCGGCGGCAGCGGCATTTCGCGAGGCGAACTGCGGATGGTCCGGGCGAGCGGGCAGACGGGCAGCACGCTGACGACCGGGGCCTTTCGCAGCACCGCGTACGGGCCTCCGTGGGGCGGCATCCAGGGCCCGGGCGTGGCGACCGCCGGCGGGATCAGGATCGACGGCGGCGCACCGCGGAAGTACATGATCGCGTCGGACCCACGGGTCATCTCGCTTGGCCAGTGGGTGTACGTGTGGCCCAACCCGTTCGGCTGGCGCGGCGCGTTCCTGTCGGCCGACACGGGCGGCAGGATCAAGGGCCGCGTGATCGACTTCTATGACTGGCGCGGGCGCGCCTATCAGAACCGCTGGAATCAGCAGACGACCGTCAGCGACGGTCCCGCGCCGCTGGACGACTCGCAGTTCGACGGCGGGATCCCCATCTCCAGCGGCGGCCGCGTCGACGGCTCGGCGGCGCAGCGGCTCGCCGGGCAGCTGACCGGCCAGCCCGTCGGCTTCGCGCTCGTCGACGACAGCGGGCACGTGCTGGGCGCCGCGTCGCCGAACGCGACGAACCGCTCGGCGTCGATCACCAAGGCGATGATCCTGATCGCGGTCACACAGCACGCGCGGGCACGCGCGCTGACCGCGCAGGAGCGCGAGCTGGCGGCAGCGATGATCCGCCGCTCCGACAACCAGGCCGCCAACGCGCTGTTCGCCCGCGTCGGCGCGCACGCCGTCGCCGCGGTCGCGCGGCGTGCCGCGATGACGCGCTTCGAGCTCGTGCGCCGCAAGCAGGCCGCCGGCGGCTTCATCCTCGGCTCCTCGCGGGTCTCCGCCGTCGACCAGGCGCGGCTGTTCGTCCGCATCGAGCGGCTCACGGCCGCCCGCCACCGCGCGTTCGCGATGCGCCAGCTCGAGAACGTCGAGGGCGCGGGCCGCTTCGGCGTCCTGAACGCGGGGCTGAATGCGCAGCTGCGCTCCAAGGGCGGCTGGCGGCCCGAGGAGGACGGCGGCTGGACGGTCAACCAGGCCGCGCAGATCACGATCGGTGAGCAGAGCTACGGCTTCGCCGTCGTGCTCGGCGCACAGCAGACCTTCGAGACGGGCGCGGCCCAGATCGCCGCGGTCGCCCGAGCGGCGTTCAGCACGGCCGACGCGAGCCTGCCGCCCGACTGCGCCGGCGGACCGCCGCTGCCGAGCGAGACCGGTGAGCGGATCGGCCAGATCGCGCGCCGCCAGCTCGGAAGGAACGCGCGCCGCCAATCCTTCGCGGCGTTCGCGCCACCGACGACGCAGCTGGCATGGTGCGCGTGGTTCTCGACGAACGTCTGGCGGATGGCAGGCGTGCCGATCCGCGTCGACTGGTTCTCCGGTCATCACTACGCCTGGGCGAAGGAGAACAGGACGCTGTTCAAGGACCTCGGCGCGCCGCCGCGCGGCGCCACCCCGCCGATCGGATCGGCGCTGATGTACGGCAGCGGCCCCCGGGACCCCGGCACGTCACGCCACGTCAACCTCGTCGACACCGTCAACCCCGACGGCACGTTCATGATCACCGGCGGAAACCAGGACACAAGCCGCGTCACGCGCCAGGGCCCGTGCCGCATGACCCGCAGCCACCCCGCGCGCCTGCGCGGCGAGGGCTGCGACCCGAGACCGATCTACGCGATCGCCGCACCGACGCCGGCAACGTGATGAGGGCACTGCTCGCCACCGTCACGCTCGCCGCGCTCATCCTGGCCGGCGCGATCCTGCTCAGCGACGGCGCCGACGATCGCTCGACGCCGGGCGAGCGCACACCCGACAGCAGGACACTGCGACCGGTCCCCCGGTCGCAGTTCAGCGCTGAGCAGATCAACCGCCAGGACCCGCCCGACGCGGTCCGCCAGCGCGACGAGGCACGCGCCCATGACCGCCGGCCGCTGCTCAACGCGCTGCCCGCCACCGCGCACGGCGTCGCGTTTGACATCGGCGGCCTGGCCGCCGACGAGCGCACGACGATCATCCGCGCCGACGCGCGCGGGCTGGGGCGCAGGCATGCACACATCGCCTTTCAGACGCTTGAGCGCCTGACCGGCGACCGCTCGCGCTCCTACCGCCTCGAGGTCACGCCGTGACCCGCCCGTCCGTCGCCCCGCTTGCCTGCGTGCTGCTGCTCGCGCTCGCCGGCTGCGGCCCGAGGGCGGCCGGCCCCTCATCGCAGCGCGCCGAGCAGCCGACGACCGTGAGCGAGGCGGAGCCGGCGGTGGCGGGAGTCGACGAAGGCGCGCTGCCGGCCGCGGGCCGCGCCGCGCTGCGCTACGCGCTGGCCGCGCGAACGTGGACCGCGAGCAGCCGTGAGGCGCAGCACCGCCGGCAGCTGGCGCTGTCGGCCGGGCCGCTGCGCCGCGGGCTGCAGCAGGCGGCGCCGACGCGCGAGCAGCTGGCCAGATACCGTGCCGACGACGCCGAGGCGACCGCGACCCCGATCGCCGTCACGAGCCTGCTCGAGTCAGCAACGCAAGCTCGGTTCACGGTGCTGCTCGATGAACGCAGCAGCGCGGCCGAGCAGACCGCCGAGCAGCGCGCAGGCTACCTCGTCGAGCTGCGACGCCACAACGGCCGCTGGCTCGTCTCCGCATTCACGATCCAGCCGTGACCGCTCGCGCCAGACCGGGCGCACGGACCTGTGGCATCCTTCGCTGACAGGAGAACGCCCCGATGTCACAGCCTGCACAGCGCCGAGGTCCGAGCGCCGCGAAGATGCCGGCGATCGAGCCGCTGGGGTCGATCCTCGAGTACGGCGCGCGACTGACGACGCGTCACATCTGGATGCTGCAGCAGCTCGCCCGGCTCCACGAGCGCCCGGAGCCGTGGATCATCGCCGGCACCGCGAGAGCCGAGGAGCTCGGCTTCGGCGCGATCGC
>DASZOA010000033.1:0-2660 GCA_035551055.1 Solirubrobacteraceae bacterium | reverse complement strand
CCGCGGGCCGACCTCTACGCCACGCACGCCGCGGTCGACGTGGACGAGAGCGGCGCCGTGACCGTCGGCGACCTCGGCGCGTTCCTCGTCGCGCGCTTTGACGAGCGGCGCGCGAAGGAGCTCGAGCGGCGCCTGCGGGCGCTGCGGCGGCGCTGAGTGCGACGCGGCCGGTTGCGCCTACCGAGGCTGCTCGACGCTGTCGTACCGCAGGCCGCTCGACGACTCGCCGGTCCCGGAGCCTTTGCGGCGAGCGGTCCAGGCGTGGACGGACCCGCCGTGCCAGCGCGCCCGCTGGTGCGCGCGGACGACGGCCGCGCCCGATCGCGGCACCTCCTCCTCGTGCAGCCACAGCGGCGACTCCGGATCGTCGAGCGCGGCGCGCGCGAGCAGCGCGCCGAGCGGCAGCAGCCGCAGCGGCGGCCCCGCGGC
Source organism: Solirubrobacteraceae bacterium (assembly GCA_035551055.1). Classification (GTDB taxonomy): domain Bacteria; phylum Actinomycetota; class Thermoleophilia; order Solirubrobacterales; family Solirubrobacteraceae; genus CADCVQ01. The sequence goes on along the minus strand of DASZOA010000033.1, from coordinate 2,231 downwards.
GGCCGCGCGCGTCAGCGGCTCGAGCGCGAGGCTGATCGACTCGTGGTCTGCGAGCTGCACCGGCGCGAGCGGGAACCAGTGGTCGGGGACCTCGGTGGCGACGAGGTAGCGCGGCGGCGCGGCCGGCCCCGGCGCCACGCCGTCCGCCCCGCCTGCGGCGCGGGGCCGCGCGACCCAGTCGTCGAACCGCTCGCGCGGCTCGCCCGCCGCGTCGCCGATGCGCTGCTCGATCGCCCACGCGAGGTTCGCCATCTCGTCGCGGGCGAAGAGCACCGACTCCACGGGCGGCGACTCGAGCGAGCCCGGCAGCCGCGGCGCCAGCAGGAAGTACGGGCTCGACCCGTCGACCTCCCGCTCGTCGGTCAGCGCGTACATCGCCCAGCCGCGCTCACCCGCGCCCGCCCGGCCGATCTCGCGCTCGCCGCCGAAGACGTCTCGCACGCGCAGCGACCGCACCCGTACGAGGGCGCCGGCGTCCATCCGCAGCGGCACGACGAGCCAGTCGTTGCCGTAGACGGTCGCGAAGCTCACGAGCAGCAGCCGCCCCAGGTCGGTCGGCGCCGCGTCGACCGCGCCCGGGTCAAACCGTGCGTCTTCCATCTCCCAAAACCGCGCCGCCGGCATGCCGCCGAACCGGGCAGGGCCGGGCACGCCGCCGAACGAGCGGATCTCCGGCTCGTCGGCGTCTGACTCCTCAGACGGCGCGGCCACGTCGAACGCCCACCAGTCGAGGCTGCCGCCCGGGTACTCGGCGGCGGTCAGCTCGACGTCCCCGCGCGTCGTCGCGTGGACCGAGAACGCGTGCTCGAGGCGGTGCTCGTCCCACGTCGCTGGGCGCGTTGCGGTCTGGTCGGCGCCCGGCGGGACCTCGGGCACCCGCGCGTCCCACCACGCCAGCCAGCCCGCCGCAACGTCGCGGGCCTTCGCCGCGTCCGCCGCGGTGAGGCCGAGGTCCTGCGCCTCGGCGTCGGCGGCGGGGCTCCCGGCGCTCAGGCGGCGCAGGCCGGGCGCGGCGACCGCGCCGTCGGCGACGCGTCGGCGGACCGCGGCGGTCAGGCCGCGCGCGGGGAGCGCGGCGCCCGCAGGCGATGGCGCGGCCGCGGCGGGCGCCGCGTCGGGCGGCAGCGCGGCGCCGGCGGCCGGCGGAGTGGGGACCGGCGCGAAGGCGTACCGCGCGGCGAACCGCGGGACGGCGGCCTCGAGCCCCGCGGCGCGGAGCATCCGCGCGAGCCGCACGCCGCCCTCGGTCCGCAGCCGCGGATCCTCGGCGGGCGCGGGGCCCTCCTCCTCGACGAGGCGCTCGAGCGGCGCGGCGGCAACGTCGTACGGGCGCCAGTCGTCTGCCTCGGCGGGCCGCCACTCGTCGAGCCGGTGCAGGTCGGCCTCGAGGTCGACGTCGCACGGCGAGCCGCCGTCCTCGGCGCGGAACTCGCCGAGCTGCCACTGGCGCGCGAGCAGCCACAGCGGGTCGTGGACGCGGGCGGCGAGGCCGTCGCCGATCCCGCTGTCGCGCGGGACGGGGCGGAAGCGGCTCACAGATCGCTTCCCGCGATGAAGGCGTCGGGCGGAAGCACGCCGCCGAGGTCGGGCAGGTCGGCGAGGTCCAGCGCCCGCAGCCGCGCGAGCTCGAACGTGTCGTCGACGATCGCGTGCAGGTCCTCCATGCGCCAGCCGCGCCCCTTGTCGGGCGGCACGGCGAGCAGCAGCGCGTGCGGCGCGCGCGCGTCGGGGCGGTCGTGGTGGACCGCGAGCGCGGCGACCTCGTCCGGGCCGCCGTCGGGCAGCACCTCGGTCCACTGGTCGCAGACGAACCCGCGCACGCCGCCGGGGTCGACCGGGCCGTCGGTGGCGAGCAGCGCGCACGACCGCGCCGGGGACGCCGCGACCGCGACCCACGGCGTGCCCGCCGCGGCCGGCGCCTGCGCGACGGTCCACGCGGGCGGCGCGGTGCCGGCGAGTACCTCCGCGCCGAGCAGCGCATCGTCGAGCGCGCGCACCGCGGGCCGCACGCGGCCGAGGTCGCGGACGGCGTCGGCGACCGCGTCGGGATCCGTGCCCGCGGGCCGGTGCTCGGGCGAAAGCGCCCGCCCCGCCTCCGTCCCGGCGAGCCGCAGCACGGGCAGGAGCACGAGCCCGTCGCCGGCCACCGCGCGGACGGCGGCGGTGGCCGCGGCGACCCACGCGAGCGCGGCGGGCGGGGTGCGCGCGTCACCGGCCGGCGGCGCCGGGAG
>DASZOA010000032.1:0-1812 GCA_035551055.1 Solirubrobacteraceae bacterium | reverse complement strand
TCGAACATCTCGTCGGCGTCGCCGATGAACGGCACCCGGAGCCGCTGCACGCGCGGGGGACCGCGGAAGTAGCGCTCGTTGGCACGCAGGACGTACCCGCCGGACCTGCTAGCGCGCGTGAGCCTGTACGGACCGCTGCCGATCGCGAGGCCGCTCGGCGCGCGGCGGCCCGGCGGCAGATCGCGCCAGAGGTGGCTGGGCAGGATCGGGACGTCGGCGAGCGGCTGGTCCTCGAACCCCAGCGACGGGCGGCGCAGGTCGAACGTCACCGTCCGGCGGCCGGTCGCGCGCACCTGCGCCAGGTCGACGAGCTGTGGCGTGAAGCGCGGCTGCGGACGATCGGCGAGGTAGCGGAACGTGAAGGCCACGTCCGCAGCGGTCACCGGCCGGGCGTCGTGCCAGCGCGCATCGTCGCGCAGCTCGACGGTCAGGCGCCGGCCGTCGGCGCTGCGCTGGACCGTGCGCGCCAGCCATGGCCGCGGCGTCCCGCCCGTGTCGCGCAGCATCAGCGTGTCGTACACCAGCGTCACGAGCGGATAGCCGAGCTCGAACGTGTACGGCGTCAGGCCGCCGTCGTACTGCGGGAAGGGGATCCGCAGCTCCTCGACGGCCGGCTGCGGCGCGGCGGCGACGGCAGGCGCCGGCGATCCCGCCACGATCCCGACGGCGAGCAACAGGATGAGTGCGCGCGCCGCCGCCGCCCTGGTCACAGCGCAGACCATATGCTCTCGACAGGCCGGCGAGCGCCTGGTGGATCTTGCTCTTGATGTAGCTGGCACATAGTGCTAGCGTCGCCCCGAGGTAGGCACACACTTCAGGAGGAGGGCGGTAGCGGTGGTTCGACCAACCCGTGTAGCGGGTCTAGCCGTAGTAGGGCTCTTGAGTGCTCCCGTGGCCGTCGTGGGCGTGGCGTGGGCCTGCACGCCTTCGGGCTTCGGCACTCCGGCGACGCCGACGTCGCCGCCTTCGTCGACAGGCAAGCCGGCTCCGGCAGTGGTCACGCCGCCGGTCGCGGCCGACCCGGGCTCCGGCACCGCTGCTGGGGCGCCGGCCGTCGCCCCGGCACCTGCTGCCGCCGCGGCTCCGGCTCCTGCCACGGCCCCGGCCCCGGCGCAGACCGCGTCGGCGAGGACGAGCGGCGCGGTCCGTCCGCAGACCGGCGCGACCCGCCAGACGGGCGCGACCCGCCAGACGAGCAGTGCACGCACGACGGCGCCGAGCCAGGCTCGCACCCCGGCCAGCGTCGCCTCGCGCGTCAGCGGCTCGACCGCCGGCGTCGTCCGGCAGGGCGGCCAGTCGGTGTTCGCCAGCTCGACGGCTCCGTCTCGGGCCACCGCGCCCGCGCAGAGCCGGAGCAGGGCGAAGGCGCCTGCGAAGCCCAGCGCCAGCACGCCGGTGACCTCGGCGCGGAGCGCCACGGGTGACCTGTGGAGCGGCGTGACCTCCTCCGGCGCCAAGCCATCGCTCGCCTCCGCTGCTGCGGCAGCCGGCGGTCAGAGCGACGGGCTCAGCGGCGCTGCGATCGCCGGCATGGCGGTCCTCGGCCTCGGCCTCGTCGGCATCGCCGGCGGCGCGATGGTCGCAGGGCGCCGGCGCCGCGCGACCGGTTCCGCCGGGGCGAAGCGCTAGAGCAACATGAAGACAGTCGGCGGGTCGCCGGAGACGGAGAGGCTCTCCGGCGAACCACCAGACAGCACTGGCACGGGCCCCGACCGCCCCCGGCGGCGGGGCTCGTTGCTTTCCGCCCTGCTCGGGCTGTGGCTCGTGCTCGCAGGCGTGGGAGCGGTGATCTTCGCGGGCTCCTACGGCGAG
>DASZOA010000031.1:0-12806 GCA_035551055.1 Solirubrobacteraceae bacterium | reverse complement strand
GCCCTGGCCTACGTCAACCCGCAGGACGGCGCCGCGCGGCTCGTCGCGGGCCGCTGCCGCGGCCGGCTCGACGCCCGCCCGCGCGGCTGCGCGCGCGACGGGGCAGCCGGCGATCGCCGACGACTCCGGGATCGAGGCGGCCGCGCTCGGCGGCGCGCCCGGCGTGCGGTCGGCGCGGTTCGCCGGCGAGCACGCGACCGACGAGCAGAACCTCGCCAGGCTCCTGCGCGAGGCTCCCGCCGGATCGCCGCTGGCCTACGTCTGCGCCCTGGCCTACGTCAACCCGCAGGACGGCGCCGAGCGGCTCGTCGAGGGCCGCTGCAGCGGCCGGCTCGACGCCCGGCCGCGCGGCGCCGGCGGGTTCGGCTACGACCCGGCGTTCCTGCCCGACGACGTCGACGACGGACGCACGATGGCCGAGCTCGCCCCCGCCGAGAAGGACGCGATCAGCCATCGCGGGCGCGCGGCGCGCGCCCTGCTCGCCCTGCTTGACTCGTAGGCGCAATGGCAGGTCCGCTGATCGCCGCCAGCCACGCGCAGCGCACCGGGTCGGGCAAGACGCGCGCGGCCGCCCTCTCGATCGCCTCCAACACGCTGCTGATCTCGCTCAAGCTCGCGGCCGGCGCGATCACCGGCTCGGTGGCGATCCTGACCGAGGCGATGCACTCGTCGATCGACCTGATCGCCTCGGTCGTCGCCTACTTCTCCGTTCGCGAGGCCGACAAGCCGGCGGACGCCGAGCATCCCTACGGCCACGACAAGATCGAGAACCTCGCCGCCGCGATCGAGGCGATGCTGATCCTCGTCGGCTCGGGCGTGATCATCTACGCCGCCGTGCACAGCCTGGCGACGGGGCCGGAGGTCCACTCGCTCGGCATCGGCATCGGGGTCATCGCGCTGTCGGTCGTCGTGAACCTCGTCATCTCCGCGATCGTCGCGCGGCGCGGACGCGAGACGGAGTCACCCGCGCTCGAGGGCGACGCCGCGCACCTGCGCACCGACGCCGCGACGTCCGCGGCGGTCCTGGCCGGGCTCGTCGTCGTCGAGCTGACCGGCGCGCAGTGGCTGGATCCCGTCATCGCGCTCGTGGTCGCGGCCGCGATCGTCTACGCCGGCGTGCGGCTGCTCGCGCGCGCCTCGCGCGTACTGGTCGACGAGGCGCTGCCGCCGCCGGAGCTCGACGCCGTGCGCGACGCGGTCACCGCGTTCGGGCCGCGCGGCGTGTGCGGCTACCACAAGCTGCGCGCGCGCCGCGCGGGCGCGCGCCGCTACGTCGACCTGCACGTGCAGTTTCGGTTCGGCACGACGCTGGAGGACGCGCACGAGACCGCGCACGAGCTGCAGGATGCGATCCGCGGACGCCTGCGCGGCGCCGACGTGCTCATCCACCTCGAGCCCCAGGACAGCGTGCACCCGGGGACGGAGATTCCGCCGCACTGATCGCCGGGCTCGACCTCGTCTCGCGCGGCCGCCCCGCCGCCGCTCGCCGCGCCGGCTCAGCGCAGGTTGATCGCCGCCGACAGGCCGACCGCGATCGCGAGGGCGCCGTAGCCGTTGTAGCCCGCCAGGAAGAGCAGCAGCGCGGTGATGAAGGCCGCCGCGACGGTGACCATCCAGGCGGCCCGGTTGAACGACACGACCCCATCCTCGCCGATCGGGAACGGTCCGGTCACGCTGCTAGCTTCGGCGCGTCCGAAGTTTCGCCTGCAGCACAAGGAGCACAGCTCGTGACGAAGTCCCAGCTCGTCGACGCCGTTCAGATCCGCACCGGTCTGACGCGCCAGCAGTCCGCAGAGGCAGTCGATGCCGTCCTCGAGACCGTCCAGGAGGTGCTCGGCCGCGGCGGCGAGGTCGCGCTCGCCGGCTTTGGCAAGTTCAGCGTCTCGGAGCGCGGCGCGCGCCAGGGCAAGCATCCGCAGACCGGCGAGCCGATGGACATCGCCGCCACGCGCGTGCCGAGGTTCGCGCCCGCGTCGGGCCTCAAGCAGGCCGTCCGGTCCTAGGCGCCGCCGGCGGCGGAGGCGAGACGGCGACCGTGACCGCGGCGCTGACGTTCGCCGACCGCCTCGCCGAGCGCGTGGCCGCGCGCGAGTCGCAGGTCGTGCTCGGCCTGGACCCGGACCCGGCGCGGCTGTGGCCGGGCGCGCTCGCGCAGGCGCCGCGGCACGGCAGCGCCGCGCGACGCGCGGCCGCCGCTGTGCGCGCCCAGTGCGCCGCGCTGATCGACGCCGCCGGCCCGGCGTGCGTGGCCGCCAAGCCTCAGCTCGCCTGCTTCGAGCGGCTCGGGGCGGACGGCTGGGACGCGCTGGCACGGACGGTCGAGTACGCGCGCGAGCGCGACCTGATCGTGCTCGCCGACGGCAAGCGCGGCGACATCTCGATCTCCGCGGCTGCCTACGCGCAGGCGCTCGTCGGGACCACCCCGACGCCGTTCGGCGACGTCGACGGGCTGCGCGCCGACGCGTTCACGGCCAACCCGCTGCTCGGCGTCGACGCGCTCGAGCCGCTGATCGCGGGCGCGCGCGAGAACGCCGCCGGCGTGTTCGTCCTCGTCCGCACATCCAATCCGGGCGCCGCCGACGTCGAGGACCTCAGGGTCGCCGGCGGCGGCGGCGACGCCGTCTGGGAGCGCTTGGCGCGGATCGTCGCCCGGCTCGGCGAGCCGCCGGGCGCGAGCGGGCTGTCGGACGTCGGCGCCGTCGTCGGCGCGACCGCGCCCGAGCACGTCGGCCGGATGCGCGAGCTCATGCCGCACGCGCCGTTCCTGCTGCCCGGGATCGGTGCCCAGGGCGGGCGCGTGGAGGAGATCGGGCCGGCGTTCGCCCCGGGCCGCGCCGGCGGCCTCGTCAGCGCGTCGCGGTCGATCGCCGCGGCGCACGAGAGCAGCGGCGGACCGCCCGCGGCGGCCGCGCGCGCAGAGGCCGAGCGGCTGCGCGAGGCAGCGTGGTCGTTGAGCTAGCACACGCGCGCCGTGCACCGCTCGCGCCCGCGACGACCGCGCAGCGCCTGCGGTCCGCTGGACGCGACGCGCCGCGCGGTCCCCGCGGCGTATCCTCTCGGCGGGATGGCGGAGGTCGACCTAGAGCGGCTGGTTCTGCCGGCGCTGCTCGCGCTGCTGGTCCTGGGGGCGTTCGTCATCCTCCCGAAGGCGGCCGGGATCACCGTCGACCGCCTGCTCGAGCTCGATCCGAGCGTCGATCCGTCGTCGCTGCGCCCGGGCCGGACGCTCAAGCTCGCGCCGTGAGGCTGCGCCGCGTCCTGCTCGGAGCGGTGCTCGCACTGCTCCTGGCCTCGCCCTGCGCCGCCGCGCAGGCGCCGTCCGGCGCGCCGCGCCTGCAGGGCGCGGAGGCGGCGATCCTCATCGAGGCGTCGACCGGCGACGTCCTGCTGGCGCGCGAGTCGCGCCAGCGCCGCCAGATCGCATCGACCACGAAGCTCATGACCGCGCTCGTCGCGCTGCAGCAGACCGACCTCGACGACGTCTTCAGCGTCCCGGCCTACGACGCCCTGCCGGTCGAGTCGCAGATCGGCCTGCGGCCCGGCGAGCGGATGAGCGTGCGCGACCTGCTGCGCGCGACGCTGCTGGCGAGCGCCAACGACGCCGCTGCGGCGATCGCCGTCGGCACGATGGGCTCGGTCGACGCGTTCGTCGCCGAGATGAACCGCCGCGCGGCCGCGCTCGGCCTGCGCGACACGAGCTTCGCCAACCCGATCGGCCTCGACGACGAGGGCAACTTCTCCAGTGCGCACGACCTCGCCAGGCTCGCGATCGCGCTGCGCCGCTTCGAGTTCTTCCGCCGCACCGTCGACCTGCCCAGCGCGACGCTGCGCAGCGGCGCACGCACGCGCACGGTGATCAACCGCAACAGGCTCGTGCGGCGCGTCGACGTCGTCGACGGCGTGAAGACGGGGCACACCGGCCGTGCGGGCTACGTCCTCGTCGGCTCGGCCACGCGCGACGGCGTGACGGTCGTCAGCGTCGTGCTCGGCGAGCCCAGCGAGCGCGCGCGCGACGCCGACTCGCTGGCGCTGCTGCGCTACGGGCTGCGCAGCTACGAGGCGCGCACGGTGATGGCGCAGGGGCGGGTGCTGGGTCGCGTCGCGCTGCGCTACCGCGACGGCGAGCACGTCGACGTCGTCGCCGGCGCGACCGTCGAGCGCGTGCTGCCCACCGGAGCGCGCACGAGCGTGTCGGTCGGCGGCGTGCCGTCCGAGGTCGATGGACCACTGCCGCGCGGCACGCGTCTGGGTACGGCGACCGTGCGCCGGGGCGAGGACGTGCTCGCGCGCGTGCCGGTCGTGACGGCGCGTCCGGTCGCCGAGGCCGGTCTCGGCGACCGGCTGGACGACATGCTCGCGCGCTCGCAGACGGTGATCGCGCTCGTGCTCCTGCTGGCGTGTAGCCTCCCCCTTCTGTTGCTACGCCGCCGGGCGATCAACCGCAGGCGGGCGCTGGACGCCGAGCACCGGCGAGCGCGGCGGCGGGAGGAGTCAGCGGTCCCGTGATCATCACCGTCACCCTCAACGCCGCGATCGACAAGTCGCTGTCGGTGCCGAACTTCCGCCTCGGTCGCCGCCACCGGACGGTGCAGCAGACGACGCTGCCGGGCGGCAAGGGCGTCAACGTCGCCCGCACGCTGAAGACGCTCGGGCAGCCCGTGATCGCGACCGGCTTCGCAGGCGGGGCGACCGGCACGCGCATCGTGGAGGCGCTGACCGATGAGTCGATCCTCAACGACTTCGTCCGCATCCGCGAGGAGTCGCGCACGAACACCGCCGTGCTCGACCCGACGAACGGCCAGCAGACCGAGATCAACGAGCGCGGCCCCGCCGTCAGCCCCCGCGAGCTCGAGCTGTTCCGCGACAAGCTGCTGTATCTCGCGCGCGGCGCCGCGATCGTGATCTTCGCCGGATCGCTGCCGCGCGACGTCGACGCCGACATCTACGCCGAGCTCATCAAGGAGCTGCGCAAGCTCGGCCTCGTCGTCGTGATCGACACCGACGGCGATCCGCTGCGCCACGCGGTGCGCGCCGAGCCGCACGTCGTCTCGCCGAACGTGCTCGAGGCCGAGGAGCTCGTCGGGCACGAGTTCAACGACGACGAGGACCGCGTCATCGCCGTGCGCGAGATGGTCTCGCTCGGCGCCCAGGAGGCGATCATGACGATCCCCGACGGATGCTTCGCGTCGGTTCTCGCCGCGGGCGAGGCCGCGCTGTACCGGGTCCGCATCGAGCCGCGCGAGGCCGTCGCCGCCGTCGGCGCCGGCGACGCGTTCCTCGCCGGCTACGTCGCGGCGCGCTACGCCGACAGACCGGCCGCCGAGTGCCTGCGCTTCGGGGTCGCCTGCGGCGCGGAGTCGGTGCAGCGCCTCGGCGCGGGACTCGTCGATCCGCACAAGGTCGAGCGGCTCGTCGGCGAGGTCGAGGTCGAGCGGCTGCCGGCGCCGGCGGAGGTCGGCTGACCGGCGACGCCGCCGCCCGGGCGACGCGGTCGGCCCGGCGCCGGCTCGAGCGGCTCGCGCTCGAGCACGAGGCCGACGTCGAGCGTCTTGTAGCCGACGTCGTCGAAGACGATCGTGATCCGGCCGTCGTCGATCGCGGCGACGCTGCCCGCCCCCCAGCTCGCGTGGCTGACGCGGTCGCCGACGGCGAACGGTCCACGGGGCGCCGTCGTCGCGGCGGCGGGCCGGTCGTCGCGGCGCCCGTCCTCGCAGACGTCGCAGACCCCACACGGCGGCTCGTAGGCCTCTCCGAAGTAGCCGAGCAGGAACGCGCGGCGGCAGCCGCCGGTCTCGGCATAGGCGCGCATCATCTCGACGCGCGAGCGGTCGAACGCCTCGCGCCGACGCTCGGCCGCGCCGGCCCGCGCGACCGCCTCGTCCAGCTCGCCGCCGTCGCGCCGAGCCCGCACCGCGCCCGCGTCGTCGACCTCGGCGAAGCCCGCCTCGACGAGGCGGTGGACCGCCGCCGCGAGCTTCGTGTCCGACAGCGGCAGCCGCTCGGCCAGCTCGACCGGCCGCAGCGGGCCGCCGTGCGGGAGCAGCGCCTGCGCGGTCTGCGCGATCTCGTCGTCCTCCACGCGCCCGGAGCTGAAGAACCGGCGCAGCCCGAGGTCCTCGGGGCGGTAGAACAGGACGGCCTCGGCGGGCTCGCCGTCGCGGCCGGCGCGCCCGAGCTCCTGGTAGTACGAATCGAGCGACTCGCTGACGTCGTGGTGCAGGACGAAGCGGATGTCGGGCTTGTCGATCCCCATCCCGAAGGCGATCGTCGCCACCATGACGTCGATCTCGCCGGTCTCCATGAACGCCTCCTGACGCTGCTCGCGCTGCTTGGCCGAGAGGCCGCCGTGGTAGGCCCCGGCGCGCACGCCGCGCGCGTGCAGCTCGTCGGCGAGCTCGCGCGCGGCGCGCTTCGTCGCGCAGTAGACGATCCCCGGCACGCGCCCGTCGCCCGCCGCCGCGACGACCCGCTCGACGAGCGCGCGGTGCTTCTTGGCGGCGTCGTGGAAGCGCTCGACGACCAGCCGGATGTTCGGCCGGTCGAAGCCCTTGACGACGATCTGCGGGTCGCGCATGCCGAGCGCCTCGACGATGTCGTCGCGCACGGGCGGTGCGGCGGTCGCCGTGAGCGCGAGCACGGGCGGGTGGCCGAGCGCGTCGATCGCGGCGCCCACGCGCAGGTAGTCGGGCCGGAAGTCGTGGCCCCACTGCGACACGCAGTGCGCCTCGTCGACGACGAACAGCGACACGCCGCTTGCGCGCAGCCGATCTAGCGTCTCGGCGTTGGCGAGCTGCTCGGGCGCGAGCAGGACGAACTCGAGCGCGTCGTCCTCGACATCGTCGAGCAGCTCCTCGCGCTCGCGCTCGGAGAGCGTCGAGTTCAGCGTGCCGGCCGCGACGGCCTCGGTGCGCTCCTCGACGGCCTCCATCTGGTCCTGCTGCAGCGCGATGAGCGGCGAGACCACGACGGTCGGACCGTCGATCAGCATGCCGGCGAGCTGGTAGATCGCCGACTTGCCCGAGCCCGTCGACATGACGCAGAGCGTGTCGCGCCCGCCGACGACGGCCTCGACGGCCTCGCGCTGGCCGGGCCGCAGCTTGCGGAAGCCGAGCTCGCTGCGGGCGAGTCGCTGGACGTCGTCGTGCCCCATCGCCGACGCCGCCTACCCGCTGGGGCGGCTCGGAGCGCAGACGGCGCGCGAAGTCCCAGATGGCCTCCTCGATCGCGGCCGCGCGCTCGAGGGCTGGGCGGGGCGTCGCGGACACAGCGCGATACTTGGTCGCCGGCGGGGTAGCACCGGGTCCATGAACCGAGCGGTGATCTACGGCCTGGGGGCCGCTGTCGCGGCCGTGATCGTGTTCGTCGCGGCGATCTTCATCATCGACAGCGCGCGCAGCGACGTCATCGCCGACGGCGTGCGGATCGGCAAGGTCGACGTCGGCGGGATGGACCGTGACGAGGCGCGCTCGCTCGTCGAGCGCGAGCTGTCCGGGTCGGTCGCCAAGCCGGTCAAGGCGACGTATCGCAAGGAGCGCTTCGTGCTGGAGCCCGAGGACGCGAACGCCAAGCTCGATCCCGACGCCAGCGTCGAGGCCGCCCTCGAGCGCAGCCGCACGGGCAACCCCTTCAGCCGCGTGCTGTCGGGCACCGACGCGAGCGGCACCGTCACCCCGCGCGTCGCCTTCTCGCGCGAGGCCGTCGACGAGTTCGTCTCGAAGATCGCCGAGGAGGTCAACCGCGAGGCGCGCGACGCCGACATCGACTGGCACGACGGCAAGCTCGATCGCACGCGCGCCCGCAACGGGGTCACGATCAAGCAGGAACCGCTCGTCGCCTCTGTCGTCGAGGCGATGCGCAATCCCGAGGCCGAGCGCACCGTCGAGGTCCCGGTGAAGGTCACCGAGCGTCCCGACCGCAACCTGAAGGACCTCGCCGAGCGCTATCCGAGGGTCATCGCGATCGACCGCGACGCCAAGCTGCTGCGGCTCTACAAGAACCTCGAGCTCGAGCACAAGTACCGGATCGCCGTCGGCCAGGCCGGCCACGAGACCACCCCCGGGCGCTACAAGATCGTCGAGAAGACGGTCAACCCGGCGTGGCACGCGCCCGACAAGGAGTGGGCGGGCGAGCTGGCGGGCCAGACGATCCCGCCGGGCGATCCGCGCAACCCGCTCGAGGCGCGCTGGATGGGCTTCTACGACGGCCAGGGCATCCACGGCACGAGCGACCTCGAGTCGCTCGGCGACGCCGCCTCGCACGGCTGCATCCGGATGTCGATCCCCGACGTCAAGGAGCTCTACGACGAGGTCAAGAAGGGCACGCCGGTCTTCGTCCAGTAGCGCGTGCTCACCGCGATCCTCTTCGGCCTGGCCGCGTCGAGCGCGCTCGTGATCGGCGCGATCGCGGGAACGCGCTGGTCTCCGCCGCGCGAGGTGACGGGCGTGCTGCTCGCGTTCGCCAGCGGGGCGCTCATCTCGGCGCTTGCGTTCGAGCTGTTCGAGGAGGCCTACGAGCTGGGCGGCGCCACGCGCTCGGGGCTGGCGCTGCTGGTCGGCGCGGCGGCGTTCGTCGCGGCCGACAGCGCGCTTGACCGCTACGTCACCGGCAAGCCCGGGCCCGACGAGCGCGAGGTCGCCGCCGGGGGCGCGCGCGGCGGCGTCGGGTGGGCGCTGCTCGCCGCGGTGACGCTCGACGGCGTGCCGGAGAACGTCGCGCTCGGCGTCTCACTCGTCCACGAGGCGTCGCTTGCGCTGCTGCTCGCGATCTTCTTCTCGAACCTGCCGGAGTCGCTCGTCGGCGCCGTCGCGATGCGCTCGGAGGGACGCGGCGCGCGGACGGTGATCGGCACCTGGCTCGCCTGCGCGGCGCTGCTGGCGATCGCGGTCGTCGCGGGACGGCTGCTCGCGGCGCCGCTCAGCGACGAGGTCCTGGCGGTCGCGCTCGGCTTCGCCGGCGGTGCGGTGCTCGCCTCGCTCGCCGACACGCTCATGCCCGAGGCCTTCGAGCGCGGCCGCCCGCTGAACGCGTTCGCCACGACGGCGGGGTTCTTCCTGTCGTTCGTGCTGGCGGCCTGAGCGCGGAGGGGGTCGGAGCGGGCGCGGCGCCGTCAGGAGGAGGCGACGCGCGCCTGATCGCGTGGCGGGGAGCTCGCCGTCGCGCGGTGGTAGGCGAGGAAGTAGTCCAGCGCCGAGGCGAGCGTGATCGCGACGGTGCCCGCGACCAGCGCGTGCTGCCAGAGCGACTGCGCCGCGCCGGTCAGCAGCAGCGCGGTGATCATCGTGATCTGCGCCGTCATCTTGGACTTGCCCAGCGAGCTTGCGCTGATGATCGTCCCCCGACGGTAGGCGACGACGCGCAGCGCGCAGACGATGAGCTCGCGCCCGATGATCAGCGCGGCGACCACCCACAGCAGCCGCTCCGTGGCGACGAGGGCGAGCAGGCAGCCGCCGATGAGCAGCTTGTCGGCGGCCGGGTCGAGCAGCTTGCCGAACGTCGTGACGAGGTTGTGCGAACGGGCGATGTGGCCGTCGAGCGCATCGCTCAGCGCCAGGGCGAGGAACAGGATCGTCACCCACACCGAGCCGCGGGGCGTCTCGAGCACGGCGATCACGAGCAGCGGCACGCACGCGATGCGCAGCGCCGTGATCCCGTTGGGGACGTTGAGCGATTCGGCGGTCATGTCAGGCCGCCTTCGCCTGCTCGTGGAGCGCCGGGCGCAGCGACACCGCGTGGCCGGTCGCTACGGCGCCCGCAGCCACCGCGACGAGCCCGATCACGAGACCTGCGAGCACGTCGATCATGTAGTGCCAGCCGAAGTACATCGTCGAGATCGTGGTCAGCCAGAAGAACGCCCACAGGGCCCGCCGCAGTGCGGGTCGCACGCCGGCGAGCTGCGCGATGATCGCGGCGCTGAAGACGATCGCCACGTGCAGCGACGCGAAGCCGGCGACGCCATGGAGGGCCTGCGTCGCGTGCGGGTCGGCGAGCACCTGCAGGCGCTCGCTGAGCAGGGTCTCCTGCAGCTGCGACACACTGGTGGCCGGCAGCTCGGCGTACAGCGACGGACGCACGAACACCGGCCCGAGCGAGGGCACGAGGTAGTAGCTGGCCGCGCCGAGCACCCAGTTGACGCCCAGCGCCGTGACATACCAGAACCCGCGCGCGAGGTCGCGCGTCCAGACGAGCGCCGCGCCGAGCGAGAGCGGGACGAAGACCAGGAAGAAGACGTAGACGGGGGAGAGGAACTCGGCGACCAGGCCCGTCCCGAGCAGGTCGTGGAGCATCATCGCGGGCTCCTCGCCGAGCAGCAGGCCCGGCTCGAGATCGAGCAGCAGGCCGTCGGCCGTCCGCTCGCGTACGAAGGGCAGGAAGCTCTTGAGGTTGCGGTAGGAGACATAGGTCAGATAGAAGCTGACGAGTCCCACGAGCACGAGCACCAGCGAGCGCCGCGACCAGCGCTCCCTGGTCACCGCGGCGATCGAGGCGCGCGCGCCGCGCAACCCGCGCGCGCGGCGGATGCCGCGAGGCACCACGTCGATCGCGAACATCAGCGCCAGGATCAGCGGCAGCCGCACGAGCGCGGGCCCCGCGATCCCGTCGGGGTCGCGGATCGGCAGGTCCAGCGCCACGGCGACGGCGATCGTGAGGAGGCTGACGAGGACCGCGAGACCGGCAGCGGCGAGATGCGGCCGGCTCGCAAGGCGGCTGCACAGCGTCGCTTGCACTCCTCAAAAATTACCCTGCCCGCGCCGCGAAGCAAACCCGGCGCAGCCACGTGTAGCGATCCGCTGACCGCTCGCTGCCGCGCTGCGTCTGCGCTCGGCCGGCCCGGTCACGGCCGGCCGCTGAGCGCAGCCGTCGCCCGCGCCGCTGCGCGCGCCAGCACACCGCGCTCGCACAACGCGCTGCGCGCGGCGTTCGCGCCGCACGCCCCGTGCACGCCTCCGCTGGGATACGCCGACGCCGACGCGAGGTACAGGCTCGCCACCGGCGTCTCGCTGCGGCCCAGACCGGGGATGGGACGAAGCACGAGCTCCTGGTGCAGCTGCGCGGTGCCGCCGTTCAGCGCGCCTCCGACGAGGTTGGCGTTCATCGCCTCGAGCTCGTCGGGCGTGGTGATGTGCCGGGCGAGCACACGCGAGGAGAACCCGGGCGCGACGGCTTCGACCTGCGCGTCGACGCGCTCGGCGAACCGCTCGCGCTCCCCCGCCGTCCAGCGTCCGGTCAGCCCGTCGGGGCCGGCATCGCGCTCGATCCGGCGCGGCAGGTGGGTGTAGGCCCAGAAGATCTCGTTGCCCGGCGGCATCCGCGTCGGATCTGCCTGGGCGTACTGCCCGGCGATCAGGAACGGCTCCGCCGGAACCTCGCGCAACGCGATCGACGACATCGCGCGGGTGAGCGCGTCGATCCCCTCGGCGACGTGGACGGTGCCGGCGCGCGCGGTCTGCGCGTGCAGCCAGGGGATCGGCCCGTCCAGCGCGTAGTCGACCTTGAACGTCGAGAAGTCCCACTGGAAGCGCTCGATCGCGCGCAGCACGCCGGTCGGCACGTGCCGGCGGTCGAGCAGGTCGAGATACAGCTGCGGCGCGTCGACGTCGGCCAGCACCGCGCGCCGCGCCGCGACCGTCTCGCCATGCTCCGTACGTACCCCCACGGCGCGCCCGCGCCGGACCTCGACCGACGTCACGCGCGTGTCGCAGCGCACGGCGCCGCCGAGCGACTGCAGCCGCCTCACCATCGCCGCGGTCAACGCGCCGCTGCCGCCCTCGGGCACGGGGAAGCCGACCGTCTGCGCCAGCGACGCGAGGAGCCAGCCGAAGATCGCGCCCCCGGGCTGCTCGGGCGCGAAGTCCGCGTGCAGCCCGTTTCCCGCGATCAGGCGCGCTGCGCCGTCGCCGCGAAACTCCTCGTCGGCAAGGCGCCGGATCGGCAGCAGGGCGAAGCGGGCGAAGTCGAGCAGCCCCGTGTAGCGCAGCTTCGACGCCATCTTCAACGCCGGCCGAATCGGCGGCATCGGCGTGAACAGCGCCGCCACGACGTCCTCGCCGATGTGATCCCAGCGCTGCATCAGCCCGCGCCATGCCGCCCCGTCGCCCGACGCGAACGAATCCACGCAGGCGATCGTCTCCTCGGGCTCCGAAGCGATGTACGCAACGGTGCCGTCGCGGCGCGGATGCGCCACCGGCAGCGCGTGACGACGCCAGCGCAGGCCGTGGCGCTCCAGGTGCAGGCCCTGGATCGCCGGCGAGGCGGCCGCCAGCGGATAGAACGAGCTGAAGCGGTCGTGGACGAACCCGGGCAGCGTCAACTCGCCGCTGCGGACCGCGCCACCCGGGTCGCGAGCGCTCTCGAGAACCTCCACCGACCAGCCGTGCTCGGCGAGGATGTTCGCAGCAACGAGACCGTTGGGACCGGATCCTATGACGACGGCGTCGGGAACGGCGAGGCGGCTACCCGGGCGGCGGCTCGCGAAATCGCGCCGCAGCAGTCCGCTCCGGTCGCGCGGTCACCACCTGGGTCCGGTCAGACGCGGCGGGACAGCGACGATCGTAGGCTGACACAGTGGAGGTGCTCGTACTCGAGGAGGGCTAGACTTCTGTCAAGACGTTAGGTCGGTCGGGCCCTGTGGACGGCGATGCGGACCGGGGTGCGAACGACACGGCGGTGTGCTGTTGGCGGCAAGCGCCCCTGTCCGTGCGATCCGACATCCGTCATTCTCGCTGCGCCGTGTCCGTGCTCGTCGAGGATCCCGATCTGGGCGAGCTGCTTGACGAGCGCCGCCGTGCGGCGGCGGAGCGGGTGGTGAT
>DASZOA010000030.1:0-6924 GCA_035551055.1 Solirubrobacteraceae bacterium | reverse complement strand
GTTCCGACCGGGCCGCCGAGCGCGACCGTGACCGCGCCCCACCCGGACGCGCCGGCCGCGACCGACAGCGTGACGTCGCCCGTGCGCCGGTCGCGCCGCGCGCCGACGAGCATCCCGGAGAAGCCGCGCAGCGACGCTCCCGCGAGCGAGCTGCCGACGCCGACGGTGGCGAGGCCGCGGACGCCGCCGTCGAAGAAGTCCTCGCGCGCGGAGACCGGCGGCTCGTCGCCGTCGCGCAGCGCCCGCATGACCGCGGCGCCCTCGCGCGCGTCGCGCACGACGAACACCCGGCCCGACCCGATCACGCCCTGGGCGCCCGCGCGCGCCTCGTCGTCGATCCCCAACCGGCGACCCTTCACGGTCACGCTCGCCCTCGCGCCGAACGCGAGCTCGGCGCCGACGGCGCCGCTGCGCGCGACCGTCAGGCGCAGCGTGCCGTCGGACATCGTCTCGCGCAGCAGGTAGCGGTCGTGGTCGACGCGGACGACGACGACGCTGACGGCGACGTGGCGGGCGTCGCGCATGCTCGCGACCGTGCAGGGTCGGGGTGCCGGGTCGGGACACGGCCCGCCCGCGACGACGCACAGCGCGTGGCGGATCTGCCCGACGGCGGCGTTCACGATCCCGGGCGCACCGGCGGTCGCGGCCGCCAGCGCCCCGGCGAGCAGGACCGCGAGCACGCCGATCAGCGCGACGTAGTCGACGGTCGCCTGGCCACGCGACGAGCGCATGGCCGCGAGCCTGCCGCGACGCATGTGAAGGATCTACGCGCGCCTGCTCCAAGACAAGCTCGACTTCGTTCCGCCGGTCGCGTGAGAGCCCGAGGCGACGGCGAGATCGTCGCGCTGGAGGAGGTCTATGCGGCCATGACGGCACCGGCGACGGCCGCGATCATCGTCGCGACGAGCAGCCGGTCGCGCCACGCCGCGCGCAGGCGCGGCCGTGCCGGCACCGGCGGCGGCGCCGCGTGGAAGCGCTCGGCCTCGGCGGCGACCCAGCGCAGCACCGCGATCGCCAGCACGCCAGGGCGGCGGCGGACGCGGCGGACGTCGGCGACGAGCGCCCGTCCCGACGCGCCGAGCGCGCCGGTCGCGCCGAGCCGGTCGAGGATCTCCGATGCCTCGCCGACGGCGGGCACGCGGCGCGCGCAGCGCAGCGACCGCCGCGCGACCTCGCGCAGGCCGCGCTCGCCGGCGGCCGCGCGCAGCCATGTGGCGACGAGCACGAGCAGGCCCGCGCGGACGGTGCGCTGGAGCGTGAGCTCGAGCCCGGCGCCGCCGATCAGGCCGAACGCGAGCGCTCCGCCGGCGAGCAGCGCCGCCAGCGCCAGCCCGGCGCGCACCGGCGAGCGGTCGGCGCGCGCCGTCGCCGATGCGATCGCCAGCCAGGCCGCGACCGCCGCGAGCACGGGCCAGGCGGTCGTCGCGACGAGCACGACGAACGCGACGACCGCCGCGAGCGCGACCGCCCGCGGGTCGTAGCGCGGATGGGGCGGCGCGCCGGCGGCGAGAGCGTCGCCGGGCGCCGCGCCGGTCCCGGCACGCGCGCCCGCGCGCGGCTGCGCCGGCGCAGCGCCGCCCGCGCCGACCAGCGGCCAGGCTCGCAGCGCGCCACGGTAGACGAGCACCTGCACGACGCTTGCGAACGCGGTCCAGGCGACGAGCGCGAATCCGGTCGCCGCGAGCGCGCCCGTCGTACCGCCCGGCAGGCCCGGGATCCGCCCGATGATCGCGTCGTACGTCGCCGCGTACGTCTCGACGCCGCCCGCGATGATCCAGATGTAGAACAGGGTGAAGGCGACCTGGTCGGACGCGCGGATCGCGGCGCACGCGGCGATCTGCGTGGCCAGCCGCGCGCCGCGCGCGTGCAGGCGCCCGAGCAGCGGCGCCGACAGCGCCTGCGTGAGCGGCACGCTGATGCGTGACGGGCCGAGCACGGCGATCGCCTGCAGCATCGCGGCGAGGCTGGCGCCGTAGCCGGTTCGCAGGCCCGCCACGCGCCCCGTCCGTGCGAGCGCGACGCCGCCCGCGAGCGCCACGGCGAAGCCGCCGGTCGGCACGACGCGCGACGTCAGAAACGACGCCGTCGCGACATGGGCGAGGCCGGCCTGCGCGGCGGCCGGCGAGGCGGCGGGGTCGTCGCACATCGACACGAGAGTGTGTACGAACGGCGGCCCGGGCTCGCCCAGCGGCCGGGTCAGTGGCGATACCACGCCCGCTCGCGGTCGACGAGGTCGCGAAAGACGACGAGGTTGCGCCCGCACGACGTGACGACCTCCCAGTAGCGCCGCCGCAGCGGCTCGTCGGTCCACCAGCGATCCTCGACGAGCCAGCTCTCGCGGACGGCGTCGATGGGCCGCCCGTCGACCTCCAGGGGGATCCCGGCGGCGTCGGCGCGCACGCGCGCGTGGCGCGGCTCGGCGATCCTGCGCGGCCCGGGGCTCACGACTCAGCCCGGCGGCCGGGACGGGCGGATGGCGAATCGAACGGCGCCAGCACGACGCGCCGCTCGGGCACGCGCGAGTCGGGATCGATCTCCAGCACGCGCAGCGCCGCGTCGGGACCGGCGACGGCGCGCGCCTGGCGGACCGCCTCGCGCAGGCGCTCGTCGCGGCGCGCGGCCCCGTCGTCGAACAGCGCGCGCGCCTCGGGATGCGGCGGGCCGAAGCGCTCGACGGTGAGCTCCAGCGTCTCGGCGGGCGCGGGCAGCAGCGCCAGGCGGCCGCCGAGCGCCAGGCGCATCCGCTGCGCGTCGGCGAGCGCCTCGCGGAAGACGACGCGCTCGCGCCAGGTGCCGCCCTCGACGAGCCGCGCCGACAGCACGACCCCGCGCAGCGTGCGCCCGCGCCGCTCGCGGCGCGCCAGCAGACGGTCGATCAGCAGCCCGAGCGCGCGGCCGAGCTGCTCGCCCGAGCCCGACTCGGGCAACTCGAGCGCCTCGCGCAGCAGCTCGCCCGGCCGGCGCGGTCGCAGCGGCGTGTCGACGCCGTGCGCGAGGTCGTGGGCGAGCAGGCCCCGAGGCCCGAAGCGATCGCCGACCGCGCCGCGCGGCAGCGCGGCGAGATCGCCGAGCGTCGCGATGCCGAGCCGCTGCAGCGGCTCGACGAGCGCCGCGGTCTCCGCGCGACGGCGCAGCAGTGCGACGTCGTAGGCGGCCAGGTCGGCCGCGCCGTCGACCCGCGCCGGGCGCCGCACGCGCGCACCGGATGCCGCCACGAGCGCGCAGAAGCGCGTCGGCCCCTGCCCGATCCGCGGTCCCGCCAGCACCCGCCGCAGGCGCTCGGGCCCGTGCGCGGCAAGATAGCCCTCGGCGAGCATCCGCACGACCCGGCCGGCGTGCAGGCGCTCCAGACCGCGCGCGTCGAAGCAGGCCTCGCCCGGCATCGGCGACTCGACCGCCGCGCCGAGGCTCTCCAGCCGCGCGAGCGCTCGCTCCCACGCCTCGGCGACGCCCATCGGATCGGGTGGCACGAGCGCCAGCCGCGGGCAGCGCGCCAGCGCCTCCCCCATCCGCATCCCGGCGTGGATCCCGTGGGCCTCCGCGGCCTGCGACACCGTGCCGATGGCCAGCTCGCGGCCCGGCTCGGGCGCGAGCGCCGCCGGCTCGCCGAGCAGGCCCGCGCGGCTGCCGGCGGCGACGGCGAGCTCGAAGCGCTCGAGAAGCACGCACACGATCGACATGCGAACACATGTTCGCATCGAAGGCGGCGGCGCGCAAGGACCCTTGGCGACGCACCGGCGCGCTCGTAAGCTGAGGGGCGGTGATGCGGGCGCACGCGATGTTCGACACCCGGACCAAGGCCCGCTCGCTCGCGTTCCTCTTCTCCGCCGCGGCGCTCATCTGCGTGCTGACGGTCCTGCTGCCGCACGTCGCCGCCGTCGAGGAGCGCTACGTGCTCGCGCTCGGCGCCCTCGCGGCCGCGCTGGCGCTCGCCTTCCTGCGCCTCGCCGACCAGCTCTCCGGCGCGATCGTGCACCCCGCCCTCGCCGCGGTGACGGTGATCCTCACCGGGCTCATCCACTACACGCACAACACGACGCTCTACGCGCTCGTCTACATGTGGCCGGCGCTGTACGCGTTCTACTTCTTCTCGACGCGGGCGGCGCTCGCCCACCTGGCGTTGATCGGCATCGCCTATGCCGCCGTCCTGCGGATCGACGGCACGATGGACGCGACGATCCGCCTCGTGCTCGTGCTCGGCACGCCGCTCGTCGTCGGCCTGCTGATCTCGCGCCTGCTCGGCGGCATGCGAGCGGCGATCGAGCGCAGCGCGCGCCAGGAGCGGGCGCTGCGCTCCAGCGAGCGGCGCACGCGGCTGATCGTCGACAGCGCGCGCGACGGGTTCATCTCGACCGACGCGCAGGGGCGCGTGCTCGACATCAACGCCGCCGCCGAGCGGCTGCTCGGCCGCTCGCGCGCCGATGCGCTGGGCCGCCCGTTCCAGGAGCTGGGCATCCCGCGCGAGGCGCACGCGAAGTTCATCCAGCGCCGGCGCGACCTGCTGAAGGCCGCGCGCGAGGGCGGCACGCGCCACCTCGAGCTGCGGGTGACGATCAACCGGCCCGACGGGACGCAGCTGCGCGGCGAGACGATGATCTGGGTCGTCGAGCGCGACGGCGAGCTGACGTTCAACGCGCGCCTGACCGACATCGGCGAACGGCTGCGCGAGGAGCGCAAGCGCGAGCGGCTCGTGCGCGCCGAGGCGGCACGGGCCGAGGCCGAGCGGGCGGCGCTGACGATCGGGCGCCTGCAGGCCGTCGCGGACGTTGCGCTGACGCGGCGCGACCTCGACGAGCTCAAGGCGACGGCGCTCGCGCGAGCGCGCGAGGTGCTCGAAGCCGAGGCGGCGGCGCTGCTGCTCGTCGAGAAGGACGGCAGCCTGTCGCTGGTGACGTCCGATTCGGCCGGCACCGAGGACCGCCCGGAGCGCGTCGCCCCCGATGCGGGTATCGCCGGCCGCGTGCTGGCCACGAGGCGGCCGGTGCTCGTGCACGACCCGTCCGCGGCGGATCTCGCCGATCCCGCGATCCTCGGCGCCGGGATCTCCTCGCTGCTCGGCGTCCCGCTCGTCGCCCGCGAGGAGGTCATCGGCGTCCTCGAGGTCGGGGTGCGGGCGCCGCGCCGGCTCGGGCCCGAGGACGTCGACCTGCTGCGGCTGACCGCCGACCGCGTCGCGCTGGCGATCGAGCACGTGGAGGCCTACCGGCGCGAGCATCGGATCGCCGAGACGCTGCAGCGCAGCCTGCTGCCGGAGAAGCACACGCTGCCGGCGCTGCCCGGGGTCGCGCTCGCCTGGCGCTACGTGCCGGCCGCCTCGGAGGCCGAGGTGGGCGGCGACTGGTACGACGCGATCGGGCTGACGGGCGGACGCGTGCTGCTCGTGATGGGCGACGTCTCGGGCAAGGGCCTGGCCGCGGCGTCGACCCTGGGCGCGCTGCGCAGCGCGATCCGCGCCTACGCGCTGGAGGGCAACGGACCGGCCGAGATCGCCGACCGGCTGAACCGGTTCGTGCTCTCCGAGCCGATCCGCGAGCACATGGCGACGCTCGTGCTCGCCGTCTTCGACCCGGTCGACGCCGAGCTGTGCTACGTCAACGCCGGCCACCCGCCCCCGCTGACGCTGACCGCCGGCGGCGAGGCGCGGTTCCTCGACGGCGCGCGCTCGGTGCCGCTCGGGGTGCTGCCGTTTCCGAGCTACCGCGCCGAGACGGTGACGCTCGAGCCCGGCGGCGCGCTCGTGCTGTACACCGACGGGCTCGTCGAGCGCCGCGCGGAGCATCTGGACCTCGGCTTCGAGCGACTCGCGGCCGCCGCGGCCGACGGCCCGCTCGAGGCCCAGGCGCTCTGCGACCGGCTGCTGGCGACGGCGCTGCCCGCCGGCGCGACGAGCGACGACGTCGCGCTGCTGGTGCTCTGCCACGTCCCGCTCGGGTCGCGCCTGGCGCTCGATCTGCCGAGCGAGCCGAGCGCGCTGGGCTCGCTGCGCGCGCTCCTGCGCCGCTGGCTCGCCCAGGCCGAGGCGTCCGACGTCGACATCCACGCGATCGTCATGGCGTGCAGCGAGGCCTGCACGAACGCGATCCAACACGCCGGCGCGGCCACCCACGAGCCGATCGCGTTCGAGGCCCTCCTGCGCGAGGGCGAGGTCGAGGTCACCGTGCGCGACGGCGGCCGCTGGCGCGACGAGAGCCCGCCCAGCGACCAGGGGCGCGGGCTGGAGCTGATCGACGCGCTCATGGACGACGTCGAGCTCGAGATGACGCCGTCGGGCACCAGCGTGCGGCTGCGGCGCCGCCTGACCGCGCGCGTGAGCGCATGAACGTCGACGGCGCGACGCTCGACAGCACGCGGCACGGCAACCACGTCGTCGTCACGATCAGCGGCGAGATCGACGTCTTCAACGCCGGCCGGGTGATCGCCCTCGTCGAGGATGCGGTGCCGACCGAGGCACACGGCGCCGTGCTCGACCTGAGCGGGGTCGGCTTTCTCGACTCGACGGCGATTCGCAAGCTGTTCTCGCTGACGAGCAGGCTGGGCGAGCGCCGCCAGCGCGTGCGCGTGGTGACGCCGTACGGCAGCGCGGTGCTGCGCACCCTGGAGCTCGTGGAGTTCGCGCGCGCCGCACCGCTGCACGAGACGCTCGAGGACGCGCTGGCGCAGCTCGCCTGAGGGCCGGGCGCGCGCCGCGGTGAACGGCGACCGCGTCCGAACGGGCGATCCCGGCGATAGAAAGGCCCCGCCGGGGCGGGGCCTTTCCGTAGCAGACCTGTAAGCCGGATTCTGTCGTGAGCAGCCATCCATCTGACGCGGCCGACCTGGACCTCGGCGGGCCACCTGCAAGCGGTCCTGCTTGGCCTTGCATCGGGTGGGGTTTACCTGGCCGCCGTGTCGCCACGGCGCCGGTGCGCTCTTACCGCACCATTT
>DASZOA010000029.1:0-6945 GCA_035551055.1 Solirubrobacteraceae bacterium | reverse complement strand
CGACCTTCAACGCCGTCGACTGCGCCAAGCCGCACGACGGCGAGGTCTACACGCTCATCGAGCTCGAGGGAACGAGCTACCCCGGCCAGGAGTTCCTCACGGCCAAGGGCAACCGCGGCTGCCGCGCGCGGCTGAAGCGGCAGGTCACGAGGAAGGCGCTGCGCGACCGCAACCTCGCGCCGTTTCGCTTCGTCTATCCGACCGAGGCGAGCTGGGAGCAGGACTACCGCAAGATCGCCTGCCTGGCGACGTTCATCACGCCGCGCAAGGGCAGGCTCCCGCAGCGCCGTGCGGCCGCCAGCTAGCCGAGGGTCCCCGTTGCGCGGACCTCGCCGGGCCTGCCCTACGTGCTCGCGCTCGACGTGCGCTTGCGCTCGAACGCCTCGCGGTCGAAGGGATGCGTCCCGATCACGCGCGTCGGGCGGATCAGAACCGCTCCCGCGTCGGCGTCCAGATCGCGGTCGCCGGTGAGCTCACCCTCCAGCTCGACCACGACGCAGTCGTCGCCGCCGTCGGCCTCGCGCTCGGCGAGGTATCGGTACAGCCCGGCGAGCGAGGGAAACGCGCTCACCCCCTCGCGGGCATGGCGATCGATCTCGCCGCTGCTCTCGCAGGTGGGGCAGACGTCGACGCACGTCACGCGGCCCTGGCAGGCCGGGCAGTCCGGCGCCGCCCCGCACTCGAGGCACGACCGGCAGCCGTAGCGCACGACCCCCGCCTCGCGGCACTTGTCGCAGCCGCCGCCGTCGGGACTGCCCCAGGGCGTCGAGCACTGGTTCTCGGGGCGCAGGAGCTGCGCGAGATCCTCGCCCGCCGTCCAGCGGCGGAAGTAGCGCTTGTGACTCGGCTCGGGCACGCGCGCCGGATTCCCGCCGTCGCGTCCAGGCAATCGCGTGCCTTCACGATCCCGCCCCGCGAATCGCCGCCCGACGGCGGGGGTACGCGGTCGGCGCAGCCAGGACAACGAGAGGAGGCCCACGTGGCAGCGCGATCGGTACAGGAGATCATGGCCCACGACCCGGTCACGGTCGACGTGTCCGCGTCGCTCGCGGACGCCGCTCGCCTCATGCGCGAGCACGACACCGGGGCGATCGTCGCGACCGACGAAGGCAAGGTCCGGGGCATCGTCACCGATCGCGACATCGTCGTGCGCGCGATCGCCGACGGCGCCGATCCCGGACGCGCTCGCGTCGACGACGTCTGCAGCGCCAACGTCGTCACGCTCAACCCGCAGGATCGCCTGGAGACCGCCGCCGAGACGATGCGCCGCCACGATGTGCGGCGGCTTCCCGTCGTCGACGGAGATCGCCCGATCGGCATCGTGTCGCTCGGCGACCTCGCGATCGAGCGCGACGAGGACTCCGCGCTGGCGGACATCAGCGCGGCCGCGCCCAACACCTAGGGCGCGGGAGCACACGAGCGCTGGGCCGTGTCCCGCAGCGCCGAGCACGCCGCGCGCCGTGGGCGGGCGTAGCGCCCGCACGCCGGTCGCCGGCGGAGGCCCGATCGAGGTCGGCGGCCGGCGGCTGGCGATCGGCAAGCTCGACCGGGTCCTGTTCCCGCGCACGGGCACGACGAAGGCCGACCTGCTCGACTACTACGTCCGCGTCGGCGACGTCATGCTGGCGCACCTGCGCGAGCGGCTGCTGCACATGCATCGCTATCCCGAGGGCGTCGAGGGGCCGCGGTTCTGGCAGAAGGGCTGCCCCGAGCACCGGCCGGCCTGGATGCCGATCGCGCCGGTGTGGAGCCGCGACAAGCAGGCGACGATCGACTACTGCGTCGTCAACGAGCTCGCCGCGCTGCTGTGGGCCGTCAACATCGGCTCGCTCGAGCTGCACTCGTCGCTGCACACGCGCCACGACATGCGGCGCCCGACGACGCTGGCCTTCGACCTGGACCCCGGCGAGCGCGTCGACGTGCTCGCCTGCGCCGCCGTCGCGCTGCGGCTGCGCGAGCTGCTCGGCGAGCTCGGCCTGCGCGCGCTCGTCAAGACGACGGGCTCCAAGGGGCTGCAGGTGTACGTGCCGCTCAACACCGACGTCGCGTACGCGCAGACCAAGCCGCTGGCCAAGGCGATCGCCCAGACGCTCGAGTCCGAGTCGCCCGACCGCGTCGTCTCGCGGATGGCGCGCGCCGAGCGCGTCGGCAAGGTGCTCGTCGACTGGGGCCAGAACACCGAGCACAAGTCGATGGTCTGCGCGTACTCCGTGCGGGCGAAGGCGCGCCCGACCGTCTCGACGCCCGTGCGCTGGGAGGAGGTCGAGGCCGCCGTCGCCGCCGGCGAGGCGCCGCGGCTCGTCTTCGAGATGGGTGAGGTCCTCGAACGCGTCGCGCGCCACGGCGACCTGTTCGCCGACGTGCTGAGCGTCGAGCAGGAGCTGCCGCAGATCGCGCGCGGCTGAGACGCGCCCGTCGCCGCCGCGCGCCGGCCGTCACCGCTCACGACGCGGCTCGACCGCGGGAGCCGCGAGCGCCGGCGACAGTCGCCCGACGTCGGTCGGGCGCCCGACGTGGTAGCCCTGGGCAAGGTCGACGCCGTACTGCGTCAGCAGCTCCTGGGTCCGGGCGTCGCCGACGAACTCGGCGATCGTCAGCTTGCCGAGCCCGCGCGCGACCTGGACGATCGCCTTGACCATGAGCTGGTCGGTCTCGTTGTCGGCCATCCCGGCGATGAACTCGCCGTCGATCTTCAGGTAGCTCACCGGCAGGTGCTTGAGGTAGTAGAAGGAGCCGAAGCCCGTGCCGAAGTCGTCCAGCGCGAACCGGCAGCCGAGCTCCGAGAGCTTGCGCGCGAACTCGCCCGCGGCCTCCATGTTCGCGATCGCGGCCGTCTCGGTGACCTCGAAGATGAGGTTCGCGGGGTCGATGCCGGTAGCTGCCAGCTCGCGCTGGATGAGCTCGGTGAGCTCGCGGTCGCCGATCGAGCGCCCCGAGAGGTTGACCTCCAAGCGCAGGTCGTGGCCGGCCCGCGCGTGCTCGGCGATCAGCCCGATCGCCTGCTCGACGACGCGGCGGTCGATCGCCTGGACGAGGTTCAGCCGCTCGGCGCTGGGCAGGAAGGCGTTCGGCGGGATCAGCGCGCCGTCCCGGCCGCGCATCCGCACGAGCAGCTCGTACTGCGAGACCCTTCCGCTCGCGAGCTCGAGGATCGGCTGGGCGTGCAGGACGAGGCCGTCGTGCTCGAGCGCGTGGCGGATGCGCTCGACCCACGTGTAGCGTCCCTCCAGGCGCGCCTGCTCGGCGCGCTCGGGGGTGTAGTAGGAGAAGCGGTCGCGCCCGGCCGTCTTGGCCTCGTACATCGCCAGGTCGGCGTCGACCATCAGGCCGGAGCCGTCGTGGTCGGTCTCGCCGAGCAGCGCGACGCCGATCGAGGCCGTCATCGAGACGCGCTCGCCTCCGACGAAGGCCGTGTGGCGGCGGATGAGCTCGAGCAGGTCGGCGGCGACGAGCTGGGCGTACTCCGGACGCGTGTTGGGCAGCAGCACCGCGAACTCGTCGCCGCCGAGGCGGGCGAGGATGTCGCTCGTGCGCAGGCGCCGGCGCAGCAGCCCGGCGACGCTGCGGATGAGCTCGTCGCCGGCCCTGTGACCGAGCGTGTCGTTGACGAACTTGAAGTTGTCGACGTCGAGCAGCAGCGCCGCGAGCGAGCCGTCGTAGCGGCCGACCACGCCCGCCTCGCGCGCGAGCTCCTGCTCGAAGCGCCGGCGGTTGAACAGTCCCGTCAGGGCGTCGTGGTCGGCGAGGTGCTGAAGCTGGCTCTCGAAGCGCTTCTGCTCGGTGATGTCGCGGAAGCTCCAGACGCGGCCGACGCTCTCGCCGCCCAGCCGCTGCGGCTTGGAGCAGCGCTCGTAGACGCGGCCGTCGAGGAACTCGAGCTCGTCGCGAATCTCGAGATCGGGCTGCGCATAGGTCTCGCGCGTCGTCGCGAGGAAGCGCTCGGGGTCGCGCAGCTGCTCGAGCACGAACGCGATCGCCCGCTCGTCGTCGCGCGAGGCGAGCACGTCGTCGGGGATGCGCCACATCTCCGCGAAGCGCGCGTTGTGGTTGACGATCCCGCCCGCGCGGTCGACGACGAGCAGGCCGTCGGCGGTCGCGTCCAGGGTGGCCGACAGGACCGACAACGCGGCCTCCAGGCGCTCCATCGACGTGCGCAGCTCGGTCGTGCGGCGCGCGACGCGCTCCTCCAGCGAGGCCGACAGCGCCTGCGCCTCGCCAAGGCCCTCGGCGTTCTCGAGCGCTGCGCCGGCGAGGGCGGCGATGAACGCGGCCATGCGATCCTGCTCCTCCCCGAACAGCCCGCCGACCTCGCCGTACGCAACGTACAGGCACGCCGCCGGCCGCTCTCGCACGAAGATCGGCGCGCACAGCGCCGAGCGCACGCGCCTCCACGCGCGGCTGTCGCCGGTGTCCGGCTGCAGGTCGTCCTCGCTCAGCACGACGGTCGCGCCGTGCCGCAGCGCCCGCTCGACGACCGCCCGCGGCGGGTCGGCGCCGGCGGCGCCGGCGAGCACGCGCGGGGCGCGCTCGGCGCCGCCGTCGAGCTCGACGACGGCGCAGGCGTCGCCGCGCAGGAGGGTCTCGGCGGCGCCGACGACCGCCGCGAAGACGGCCTCGCCGGTGAGCGCCGAGGCGATCGCCCGGCCCGCGTCGAGCACCGTCGCGTAGCGGTCGACGAGCGACAGCGTGACGTCCGCCGTGGCCTCGTCGCCGATCGCCGACTGGGCCGCCGGCGGCGGCAGCGGCGCGCCCTGCGCGCGACGCCCGTCGCGCAGGTCGTCCTGCGCGCCGGGCTCGCCGAGCGCCGCGCGCAGCGTGCCCCGGGCGAGCAGGCTGAGGGCGGCCTCGTGCTCGGCGCCCTGCTGGATCGCGACCTGCAGGCTGCGCTCGATCATCCGCCGCGCGCGCCGCCGCCGGCCGGCCATCGCCTGGAGCAACGCTCGCTCCCGCAGCGCATGGGGCAGGTTGTTGCGGTAGCTGCGCGCCAGCCGGTGCGCCCGGCGGGCCGCGCGGCGAGCGCGTCGTGCGCGACGCCGGCGCTCGGCCGGGTCGAGCGCGCTCGTCTGCTCGAGCTGAACGCGCAGCGCGGTGGCAAGCCACGGCCGCACGGGCGCGACGTACTCCTGACGCAGGCCCGACCGGCGCACGTCGGCGTCGGCGCCGGCCAGCACGTCGACCGCCTCGTCGACGTGCCCCTCGGCGAGCAGGCACAGCGCCTTGGCCTGCAGGGCCTCGACGCGCGTGTGGACGTCGTCGGCGGAATGCTCGAGCTCGGCGTCGACGAGCGCCGGCGGCACGCGGCCGCCGGTGGCCTTCGCCCAGGCGCCGATGCTGACGCCCGACGACTGGTTGTCGCCCAGCTTGACCGCGGCCCGGTGCACGCGCTGTGCGGCGGCCGCCGCGTCATCCATCCGGCCGAGCCGGTACAGCGCCAGCGCGATGTGCCAGCCGGCGAGGTTGACCTCCCACCGATCGCCGGTGCTCCCGAGAATGTCGACCGCGGCGCGGGCCTTCTCGACGGCGTCCTCGAAGCGCCCGGCGGCGTAGAGAACCGCGCTGTAGAAGCCGAGCGACTGCCCCTCGCCCCAGCGGTCGCCGAGCGAGCGGCGGATCGCCAGCGAGCGCTCGGCGTAGGCGATGCCGCGCCGCGGCCAGGGCACCATCGTCGTCACCGATGAGTGCTCCGAGTAGGCCTGGCCGAGCTCGGCCGTCGGCCGATGGCGCTCGGCGAGGTTCATCCCGCGCAGGTGCGCCCAGCCGCAGGCGACGAGCCCGGAGCCGAACCAGTAGGCGTGCGCCAGCTCGGAGTGCAGGCGCATCGTCAGCCGCTCGCGCGCGGTCGGCTCGCGCTTGCGCCGGGCGACGAAGAGCCGGGGAGCGACGCTGTGCGCGAGCTGCACGACGACCTGATGGACGAGCGCGAGGGCGAATCCCGCGCGGCTGCGCGGCACGTGGTGGCCGAGCAGGCGCAGCGCGCGCACGAGCAGCTTCGACGCCGTGCGCACGTCGCCGCGCTTGAAGGCCAGCTCGCCGAGCCTGCCGTCGATCTCGGCGGCGAGCGCGTCGGAGTCGCACAGCTCGCGCGCGGCGGCGAAGTGCGCCGCGGCGTCCTCGTAGCGCCCGCCGAGCATCGCCACGTCGCCGAGCCCCTGCGCGATCTCGCGCCGCAGCCCGGGCTCGGTCGCGCCGCGCGCGGCGATCTCGTACTGGCGCTGCGCGACGTCCAGCGCGTAGCGCGCGCGGGCGCTGGCGGCCGACTGCAGCGCGTGGGGCAGGGCATCGGCGTGCTCGCCGGCGGCGTCGAAGTGGTAGGCGAGCTCGAACGCGTCGGGCGCCTCGTGCCGGCGCAGATGCAGCGCCGCGGCTCGGTGCAGCTCGCGACGCCGCTGCGCCGGCAGGCGGTCGAGCAGCGCCTCGCGCAGCTTGTCGTGCACGAAGGCGCAGCGCTCGCCGTCGCCGTCGGACCACACGATGTGCCGCCGCCGGGCGTCGGTCAGCAGCCGCAGCGCCTCGCGCGGGGGCAGGCCGGCGAGCTCGGCGGCGAGCGCGACGCCGAACTGCTTGCCGAGCACCGCGCCGACGCTCAGCAGCCCGAGCAGCTCGTCGGGCGCGCTGTGCAGGCGGCGGCCGAAGATCGCCGCCGAGCGGCTGGACGCGTGCACGTCGGCGAGCAGCTCGTCGACGACGCACCAGCCGCCGTCGGTCGGTGCGAGCGCGCCGGCCTCGACGAGCCCGCGCAGGACCTCTACGGCCATGAGCGGACTGCCCTCGGCGAGACGGACGACGAGCTCGCCCGCCTGCGGCGGGACCGCGCCGGCCATCGACTCGACGAGGTCGCGCACGGCGTCGTCGTCGAGCGGCTCGAGCGCGACGCGACACGACGCGCGCAGCGCGCGCAGCGGATGGGCGGCGTCGACCGCCTCGGAGCCAAACGCGACGACGACG
>DASZOA010000028.1:0-12045 GCA_035551055.1 Solirubrobacteraceae bacterium | reverse complement strand
GAGCGAAGCCGGGCACGATCTACAACATCGTCGACGACGAGCCCGCGCGGGTCGGCGAGGTGCTCTCCTACCTCGCCGAGGTGGTCGGCGCCAAGCCGCCGCGGCGCATCCCGGTCTGGCTCGCGCGCCTGCTCGGCGAGCACATGGTCGTGATGATGGATCAGGTGCGCGGCGCGTCGAACGCCAAGGCACGCCGCGAGCTGGGCTGGGAGCCCGCCCACCGCAGCTGGCGCGACGGCTTCCGTGAGCTGGCAGCCGCCTGAGCCGGCCGCAGCCGGGCACGGGTCAGTGGAGATGCGCCGGCCTTCTCATGGCGCGCCTGTGCGCCGATGTGCGCTTTCGCATGATCTCGGGGATCCGGAGGACGGACGAAGAGTGCCGGAATCGACGAATTTGGGCAGTCCTTCAGCGGCTGCTGATGATGCCCGTCGCAGGCGTTCCGGTTCGTGGCGAAATCCGGCCTGTGCACGCTGCTCAGTCGTTCCGGGGCGCGCCCCCGAATCCGATCTCGTTGCCGTCGTCATCGCGGTACGTCGCCTTGCGGACGCCGTTGGAGTACGTCTCGCGCTCGGCTGGCTCCAGTCCCCGTGAGCCGATTTCCGAGATGACCGCGTCGAGGTCGTCGACGAAGACCGTGATCAGCGCGCCGCCGACCGCGGCGGGATCCTCCTGGATGTACAGCGACCGATCGTCGGCCAGATCCCAGACGACCTCCGTCGCATTCGGGAAGAACGACGGCTCACCGAGGAGCCGCTCGTACCAGGCGCGCGCGGCCGTGACGTCGCGCACGCGAATCCCGGCGAACAGCGCGACGGTCATCGGCGCACCGTAGCCGAACGCCGGCAGGCGGTGGGTGCGCCGAGGAACTCGGACTCGAGCACGAGGTCCTTCAGCAGCGTCTGGTACTCGACGTGGGTCTTGTGCTCGAGTGTGCACCAGCTGCGCCCCTCCTGATCCCTCATGTACGCGGCGTATTCCGCGGCTCCCGGCAACTTGACGTTGTCGGCGACCAGGACCGACGCCGGATGCAGCCAGCCGAGCTCGAGCAGTAGCTGCACGTCCGACAGGTAGGCGTCCTTGTCGTGGTCGAGGAACACGAAGTCGACGGTGCCCGGGCCGAAGCCGTGCTCGGCGGCGAGGGCATCCAGGGCCTACCGGCCACAGCTGCTCGCCGAGGACTGGACCTACCGCTTCCTCGCCGCCGCCCTCGTGCAGCACCGCTCGCGCGACGGCGGCCCGGGATAAGGACCGCGCTCATCCCGCCACGTCGCGGCGCACGAACGCGACGAACGCCCACGCCAGCGCGGGCACGGCATAGCACGCCGACAGCCATCCGGCGCGGACGATCGGGGCCCAGTCGGTCGGCTCGCGCAGCAGCCCCAGCCAGGCGTCGAACTGCTCGGAGAGCAGGTACGGACGCACGAGCTCCAGCCCGGAGATGATCGCCAGCAGCTGCATGACGAACGACAGGATCAGCGTCCCGACGACCGCCGCCGCCGAGTTGCGCGTGACGGTCGACAGCAGCAATGCGATCGCCGCGATCGCGATCATCGGGACGAAGTAGGCCAGCGCGGACGCGCCGATCAGCAGCACGCCCCTGCCCGCCGGGATCGGCGTGCCCGACAGCGACACGAGCGCGTCGAAGCCCCAGAACAGCCCGCCGAGCCCGAGCCCGACGCCGACGAAGACGGTGAGCGCGACGAAGGCATAGCTCAGCGCTGCGAGCAGCTTGCCGGCGAAGATCTGCCAGCGCTCGGTCGAGCGCGTGAGGATCGTCTTCAGCGTGCCGTGGTTGTCCTCGGAGGAGACGATGTCGCCCGCGACCAGCGCGGTGATCAGCGGAAACAGCCAGACCGAGCTGAACAGCAGCCCGACGAGCGGGACGGCGAGCCCGGTCTCGCGCACGTAGCGGCCGAACGGCACGTCGTCGGGGCCGCCGCTGCTCGACAGCAGCGCGACGACGAAGATCAGCGGAACGAGCGCGGCGGCGCCGAGTCCGAGGTACGTGCGCCTCTGCGCGCGCAGCTTGCGCAGCTCCCAGCGGTAGACGGTCGCAACGCCGGGACGTACGCGCGCGCGACGCCCGATGCGCGGTGCCGCGACGGCGCTCACGCGCGCACCTCCTCCTCCGCCGCTTCGGCGGTGCGGCGATCCGGGCTCGCGGGCCGACGATCGTTCGTCGCACCCTCGCCCGCGCCGCCGGCGCCGCGGCGATGCGCCGGCGCGACCGGCGAAGCGGCCGCGCCGTCCTCGGTCATCCGCAGGAAGAGCTCCTCGAGCGTCGCGCTGCGCGGCACGAGCGCGACGATCCCGACGCCGGCCGCGCCGAGCGCGATCGACAGCGCCGCCGCCGCGCGCTCGTCGGCGGCGAACGTCAGCCCGCGCGCCCCGCGCGTGACGTCGCCGATGCCGTGCTGCGCGGCCGCGAGCTGCGCCGCACGGTCGTCGTCGGTGCTGCGCAGCTCGTAGCGCCCGGCGGCTGTCGCGATCAGGTCGTCGAGCGCGCCCTCGTATCGCACCCGCCCGGCCGAGATGATCACGACGCGGTCGCAGAGCTCCTCGATCTCGGCCATGAGGTGCGACGACAGCAGCACCGTGATGCCCTCGCTCGCGAGCCGGCGGACGAGCAGGCGCATGTCGCGCATGCCGCCGGGGTCCAGGCCGGTTGCGGGCTCGTCGAGGATCAGCAGCCGCGGGTCGCGCAACAGGGCGCCGGCGATGCCGAGCCGCTGGCGCATCCCGTGCGAGTAGCCGCCGACCTTGTCGCGCGCGCGGTCGGCGAGGTCGACGGTGTCGAGCGCCGCGTCGATCCGCGTCGCCGCGTCACCGCCGTCCAGCGCGGCGACGAGCTCGAGGTTCCTGCGTCCGGTGAGGTAGGGGTAGAAGCACGGGGCCTCGACGAACCCGGCCACCCGATGCAGCGCCCGCACGCCGTCGACGAGCGGGTCGCGGCCGAACAGCCGGACGGTCCCGGCGTCGGGCCGGACCAGCCCGAGCATCATGCGCAGCGTCGTCGTCTTGCCCGCCCCGTTGGGGCCGAGGTAGCCGTAGACGTCGCCCGCGGCGACGGTCAGGTCGACCGCGTCGACGGCGGTGATGCGCCCGTAGCGCTTGACCAGTCCGCGCGCGCGGACCGCCGGCTCGCTCACCGCAGGCCCCGGGCGGCGCTGCGCGCCAGCGCCGGCGCAACCGAGCCGGCGACGACGTGGGCGACGCCGTCGCGCTCGAACGTCACGACGGTCCCCAGCGCGGTCGCCAGCTCCGAGCCGGGGGCGCCGTCGATCGCGATCTGCGCCGGGCGCAGCCCGCCGCCGTGCGCGTCTTCGTCCGCGCGCGGGTTCGCGGTGGCGCCGTGCTGCAGCACGGCGATCGCGCCAAGCCCGCGCCCGTAGATCGCCAGCGCGCCCCGCTCGCCGCCGACGGTCACGAGCCGGACCGCCCGGCGCGGGAGGCCGGCCAGCCTCGCGGGTGCGGCGAGGTCGAAGTCCAGCCGGCGCTCGACCGCCGCGACGGCGGCGGCGCCCGAGCGCGCGCGCCCGCGCGAGCGCGACGGCGAAGCCCCGCGGCGGGGGGACGCGTCGGCGTGGCGCCCGCGCGCCGCGCGCCCCTGCCCGCGCCGGAGGTCGACGACCTTCGCGCCTGCCGGCGGCGCCACCCGCACGTCGTCGTCGGCGACCGCGTCGTAGGAGACGTCGGTCGCCTCCAGCTCGAGCACAGGATCGGTCCTGCCGCGGGCGTAGACGGCCGCGCGCAGCGGCGCGCCGCGGATGGCGTCCCACGCCAGCTCGGCCGCGCCGAGCAGCCCGCCGCCGTACCTCGGCGCGATCCTCGCGGTGTAGGTCGGCCGCCCGGCGGTCGACGTCGGCTGCGCGGCCGAGATCTTCCACGTCTCCGCCAGGCGCCGCAGCGCGCGGCGGACGTTCGCCGGGGTCAGGCGCTCGTCGCCGCGGTCGTGGCGCCCCGCCGCGTCGTCGGGCAGCCGGGCCCGATACAGCGTGTTCGACGACGCGTCGTAGAGAGTCAGCGTGTCCCCGACCGCGACGATCTGCGCATCGCCGGCATCGGACTGCAGCTCGAGTCGGAAGTCGCCGCCCTGCTGGATCCACAGGCGCCCGGCGGCCCCGGCGGCCAGCGGCGAGGCGGCGCGCCCGGGCAGCGCGCCTGCCGGCACCAGCTTGTTGGTGAACTCGATCCTCGCGGTGAGCCCGTCCGGCTCGGGCCCGTCGAGGGCGTCGACGATCGCGTCGACGAGCGCCTTCGGCGCCGGGACCGGCCCCGCGCCCGTGAGCGCGGCCTGCGCGACGGCGGCGCTCAGCGCCAGCGCGGCGGCGAGCGCGACGATCGCGCTCAGGCGGCGGGCGGATGCGGTGCGCAGTGGTCTCATGTGTGGCCGACCGAGTGTACGGGCGTCTATCCGGCTTCGGCGCGCACGGCGGCCACGCGCCGCGCGTGCTCGCGGCGCGCCGCCAGCACCCAGGCGTGGTCGTCCAGCCCCTCGAGCAGCGGGCCGCGGCAGAGCGCCAGCGCGGCCGCCGGCTCGCCGGCCGCGACGAGCCGCTCGAACTCCTGCAGGTCGGTCGTGCAGGACAGGCCGAGCGTTCGGCGCCCGTCGAGCACGAGGCGCTCGTCGGGGCCGAGCGCGCGCCGCAGCGCCCAGGCCGCACCGCGCAGCGCCGCGCGCGCGTTGGCCGTCGGCAGCTGCGGCCACAGCAGCGCGGCGAGCGGACCGCGCGGGTGCTCGCCCGGGTGCAGCGCCAGCCACGCCAGCAGCGCCGGGCCCTGCGGATGGGCGGGCGCCGGCACGGTCCGACGCCGTGCCTCTGCCTCGAGCCCGCCGAGCAGCCTGACCTCCAGCACCCGGGCATCGTAGGGCGCGATCCTCCGTACACTCGCGCGCCAATGCGCCGTCTCCTTCCGTCCGCCAGCCCGCGGCTCGGCGGGCGCGAGCTGCTCGGCGTCGCGGTGGCGGGGATCGCGCTCTCGCTCGCGCTGCACTGGCCGCTGCCTCTGCACATGGGCCGCGACATCGCCCAGGACCTCGGCGACCCGCTCGTCCAGGCCTGGCAGGTGGCGTGGGACGGCCACGCGCTCAGGACCCAGCCGACGCGGCTCTTCCAGGCGAACACGTTCTGGCCGCTGCCCGACAGCCTCGCCTTCTCGGATGCGCTCGTCGGCTACGCGCCCGCGGGCCTGATCGGCTCGGGCGCGCGCGCGGCGGTCGCGCGCTACGACGCGCTGTTCCTCTTCGCCTACGCGCTGTGCTTCGCCGGCGCCTGGCTGCTGGCGCGCGAGGCCGGCGCAAACCGGACCGGCGCCGCGATCGCCGGCCTGGCGTTCGCCTACGCGCCGTGGCGCCTGGAGCAGGAGGGCCACATGCACGTCATCTCCAGCGGCGGGATCCCGCTCGCGCTGTTCCTGCTCCTGCGCGGCTACCGGCGCGGCTCGGCGAGGACGATCCTCGCGGGCTGGCTCGTCGCCGCCTGGCAGCTCTCGCTCGGGTTCACGCTCGGGCTGATGCTGCTGTACCTGCTCGCCGCCGCCGCGCTCGCCGTGGCGCTGGCGTGGTGGCGGCGCGGGCGGCCGCGGCCGCGGCGCGCGGTCATCGCCGCGACGGCGGCGGGGATGCTCTGCCTCGCGCTCGTGGCGGGCCTGCTCGCGCGGCCGTACATGCGCGTGCTCGACGAGCATCCCGAGGCCCGGCGCACGATCGAGCAGGTCGCGGCGTTCTCGGGACCGCCGTACGAGTTCCTCGCCGCCGCGCGCTCGAGCCGCGTCTGGAGCGCCGCCACCGCGCCGGTTCGCGACCGGCTCGACGTCGTCCCCGAGATGACGCTCTTCCCCGGCCTGGCGATCCTCGGCCTTGCACTCGCCGGCTGGCGGCTCGGCGCGCTGCCGCGCCGGCTGCGCCACGCGCTGGCGATCGGCGCGCTCGCGTTCGCGATCCTGTCGCTCGGCTTCGAGCTCAACGGCATCTCCTGGCTGTACCCCTACCGCTGGCTGTACGAGTTCGTGCCGGGCTGGCAGGGCATTCGCGTGCCCGGCCGCCTGCACACGCTGACGACGCTGTGCCTCGCGCTGCTGGCCGGCGCCGGGGCGCAGGCGCTCGCCGCGCGCGTGCGCGCGCGCTGGGGCGGGCGGGCGGCCGCGGCCGCGGTCGCCGTGGCGGCCGCCGCGATCCTCGCCGAGGGCTGGGGCTTCGCCGAGCACCCGACGGTGCCGCTCGCGCCGAGCGGCCAGCGCGCCGCGCCGCAGCCGGCGCTGCACCTGCCGGCGGGCGCGTTCGACAACCGCCGCTACGTGCTGTGGTCGACCGACGGCTTCCCGGACATCGTCAACGGCCGCGGCAGCTTCGTCCCGACGCTGTTCGCCGAGGTCATCCGGATGACGCGGAGCTTTCCCGACGCGCGGTCGGTCGCCTACCTGCGCCGCCTGGGCGTGCGCAGCGTGACCGTCCACGTCGCGCGCGCGCCGCAGGGCAGCGCGCTGCGCGAGGCCTCAACCCGGTCGCTGCGCGGGCTGCACCTCGAGCGCACGCGGCGCGGCGGCGTGGTGCTCTTCGTCCTGCGCTGAGCGCACGAGCCGGCGACGCCGCGGCAGCGCGACGAGCGCCACCGCGAGCAGGCCGATCAGGGCGGCGGCCGCGATCAGGTACGTCGCCGCCTCGGTCGGCATCGGCGCAGGCGGCAGCACGATCGCGCACAGCGCCCAGGCCGCGACGGCCAGCGGCGCCCAGCGCGCCCCGCGGGCGAGCTGGGCGCGCGGCAGCGAGCTGACGCCGAGCGCCAGTGCGACGGCGACCCCGACCGCGAACGGCGCGACCGCCATCGCGCCGTGCGCGATCCCCGCGAGGTCGAGCACGCTGTGCTGGAACAGGCCCAACTCGAACATCCGCCGCACCCAGGTTCCGGGGTCGTTGATGCCGATCATCGGGTAGCTCATCGTCGCCACCGTCATCGTCGTCGCCGAGATCGCCGTCAGCGCGAGCGTCACCGCCGGCCAGCGCCGCCACGCGAGCGCAAGGCCGAGCGCGAGGAACGGCAGGATCGGGAACAGGAAGCGCGGCCCGGGCGAGCCGCCGCCGAGCGGCAGCCAGTAGCCGGCGTTGTAGACGAGGTAGGCCAGCGCGACCGCGATGATCACGTTGGCCTCCGCGCGATGGCGACGGTCGCGGCACAGCGCGATCGCGCCGGCGATCGCCACGACGAGCACCGGGGTGAGCGTCAGCAGCCCGCGCCCGCTGAACAGCAGCTCCAGCGCGGCCTCGGGGCGCGGCAGGGTGATGCCGAAGAAGCCGCCGTCGTTCAGGCCGATCTCGTCGTGCCCGGAGCGGCCGGTCCACGCGACCGCGTTCTCGTACGTCGTGTGCAGCGGCGATCCGAACGCCCACCACTGGTAGGCCAGCAGCGGCGTCACGCCCGCCGCCAGGCCGCTGCCGTAGGCGAGCGTGCGCCGCACGGCGCCCGGCGCGCGCGGCATGAGTGCGTAGAGGCCGACGATCGCGGCGACGATCGCCAGCGGGTACTCGCACAGCACCGCCAGTCCCGCGAGCGCTCCGGCGAGCGCCAGCGGCGCCGGCCGCAGGGGCGCGCCGCGCTCGCGCTCGCGCCAGACGAGCGCGAACGCCGCGAAGCCCAGCAGCGCGCTCAGCATGTGCGAGAAGTACAGCGTCGCGAACGGCAGCACGAGCGTCGCGCTGCCGAGCGTGAGCGCCACGGCCGTGCCGGTGCCGCCCGCGAGCCGGTCGGCGCAGCGCGCGACGAGCACGAGCAGCGCGACGGCCGGCGCGAGCACCCCGAGCAGGCCGAGCACCCACGTCAGCGGCGCGTCGTCGGCGATCGCCTCGCGCGCGGCGATCGCGCGCCGCTCGCTGTGGCCGTACTGGGCGACCGGCAGCCTGCGCGCCGCCCACGGCGCGCCACCGTCGGACTCGGCGCGCACGCGCGCGTCGTGCGCGATCCGCTGGGCACCGACGGCGTCGAGCGCGAGATACAGCGGGAGCGTCGCCAGGACCAGGCCGGGCGGCTTGACCGAGTAGTAGTGGCCGTTCGTGTAGGCGACGTCGTGCGTCTCCCAGTGCCAGCGGTCGATCTTCGCCGTGCCGTGCGACAGCGCCCGGGAGAGCGCCATGTACGACGTCTGCGCCCAGCCCGGGGACTGCACGACGAACGCGCACGCGCACGCGAGGACGGCGAGGGCGACGCGCCGCCGGCGCCGCGCGCTCGGCGCGCCCTCAGGCGGCCCCGGCGTCCGCTCCGTTCGCATCGAGGTCTAAGGCTATGCGCGAAGCGGGAAAGTCATGCGTCGGACTTGCTATCGCCGCACACCGCGCAGCTGCAGCGTCGCCGTCTTCGTGCGCTCCCGGTTGCCGGCCGCGTCGCGCGCCTGGACGCTGACGCGGTACGCGCCCGGCGCAAACGAACCGGGCAGCTGCAGGCGCCAGGCCTTCGTTCCCCGCGCCCGCAGGAACACCGGCTTGGAGCAGCTGCGCGCCTCGCCGAGCCTGCCGCGCGCGCTGACGAAGCGACAGCGGGCGCCGACCTTGCGCGCGACGGCGACGCTCACCCTGCTGACCGCACCGGGGCGCTTGCGCGCCGTCGCCGTGCCCGAGCAGCCGCGGTCGCTCGCCGTGCCGCGCAGCAGGATGCGGTCGCTGCGCAGGCTCGAGCGCCGGCGGCTCAGCACGCTGCGCGGGCGCCGGCGATCGGCGCACAGCGGCAGCGGGCTGTCGTCGTAGCGCAGCGAGTACAGGCCGCCGGTCATGTCGGAGGCGAGCACATGGCCCTTGTAGGCGACCATGTCCCAGATCTCCGGGCGCCCGAACGGGAAGTCGGTGAAGAAGCGCCCGAGCAGGCCGGTCAGCGGCGGCTGGCCGAGCAGCGGCCGCGTGCGCGGGTCGTGGGGCACGATGAAGCCCAGCTCGCGCGGGCGCTCGCGCGGGCCGGCGAACGCCGCCGACGCGTCGAGCACGTAGACCCCGCCATGGTAGTGCGACAGGTAGATCCGGTCGCCGACGATCTGCTGGTTGTGCGGTGAGAACGTCAGCGAGCCGCCGGCCCGTCCGGCCGGATTGGTCCAGGTGGCGACGAGCGCGTCCTGCGACGCCTGCTTCAGCGCGGCGTCCGTGGCGGCCGCCTGCGCCGGCGTCTTGCGGTCGTTGGCCGGGCCGAGCTTCGAGAAGTCGGTGGCGTCGACGATCCACAGCGGCCCGGGCTTGTCGCCGTTGCCGACGAATGTCCCGCAGCCCTCGCGCTGGTCCTCGCCCGACATCTCGGCGAGGCCGGTCGGCGTCTTGCGGTCGACGAGCAGCAGCATCTCGGCGGGCATCGTCACGTAGCGGCGGCCGTCGCGGTGCGTGACGTCGATCGTGTGCGCGTACCAGTCCTCGTCGCACTCGGGCGTGAGGTCCCACTCGGCGACCTGCCTGCTCCGCCGCGGATCGGTGATGTCGTAGACGCTGAAGCCGGTCGAGAAGCCGGCCGCGTTGTAGAGGTACGTGCGCCCGTCGAGCGGGTCGTTCTGGATGAACGTGTCGTGCACCTCGTTGTTGACGATCGTCGCGAGCAGATCGCGGCTTGCGAGGTTGCGGACGGTCGTCAGGAACCGCTTGCCGGCGATCCTCGTGACCTTCGCGATGTCGATCCCGATGCCGTTCTGGTTGGAGATGACGTACTCGCCGGGAGCGCGCGGCCTGTCCCTGCTCGACGGCCCGTCCGGGATCGTGTGCGAGCGGACGGTGTGCACGCCGCCGAGCCCGGCGATCGGATAGAACTGCGTGCGAACCGGCCTGCGCGGGTTGGAGAGGTCGATGACGTCGACGCCCGGACCCGCCTGGTTGAGCGCGCTGGGGTGCAGCGGCAGCGTCGGCAGCAGCGTCAGCTTCTGGATGGACAGATACGCCGTCCTGCCATCGTCGGCGAGGTCGACGAACGCGCCGCAGTTGATGTCCTGCAGCAGCTGGTCGCACTCGGTCGAGTCGTAGCGCGACAGAAAGCGCGGCCTGGCCGGATCGGAGACGTCGAAGAACAGCACGCCGGCCTGCGGGTAGGTCATCTGGACCGCGGCGATCCCGGCCTCGACGTCCATCTCGCCGAGGACGACGTTCGGGCGGTCCTTCAGCTGCTCGCTAAGCGGCAGGAAGGCGACCTGCTCCATGCGGCAGGCGAACGCGTGCGCGGCGATGTCGTCGTGGCGATGGCCGGCGCCGACCGGCATCGACTCCGCGGCCGCGGCCGTGCAGGGACCGGCCGGGGTGGCCGGCACGGACGTCGTCGACGCGCGCGCGAGCGCGGCGGCGGCGCGCGCCTGGCGCTCGCCGGCGATGTCGGCGAAGAGCCCCTTGGGGGCGGTCGCGGCGGGTGCGGCGTCGTGCGCCTCGCCCGGGTGCGCGCCGCCGGTCGCGGCCGGCAGGAGCGTCGCGAGCGCGGCGAGCAGGACGGCGCCGGCGAGGACGAGGCGGCGAGGCATGGCGCGGGAAGCTACACGTACGTGCGGCGGCGCTTCAAGCGTCAACCGCAGCGCGCGGCGGCGGGCTCGAGCGCGAACGTCATCCGCAGCCGCGTGCCGCCGCGCGGCGGGCTGTCGATGTCGAGAACGTCGGCGGTGGCGGCGATGAACGGCAGCCCCACGCCGAGCCCGGGGCTGTCGAGCCGCGGCATCATCCCGGCGCCGTCGTCGCGCACCTCGACGCGCAGCTCGTCGCCCTGCAGCCAGGCCGCGACGTGCACCGGACCCGGGCGCGGCGCGCCGGCGTAGGCGTGCACCACGGCGTTCGTCACCGCCTCGGACACCGCGAGCTTGACCGACGTGAGCAGCGGCTCGCCGATCCCCGCGGCGCTGGCGAACTCGGCGACCGCGCCGCGCAGCGCCGGCACCGAGGCCGGGACGGCGTCCATCGAGCGGTGCAGCGGCGCGTCCATACACCACATTGTCGTGTCTCGATAAGCGCCGGGCGTGCGATTGGTCACGCCTCGCCGCGCGCGATCAGGCGGCTGAGGACGATGATCGTCTTCGTGCGCGCGATCGCGGGGTTCGTCCTGATGCGCTCCAGCGCGGCCTCGAAATGCGCGACGTCGGTCGCCCGCACCTGGACCAGGGCGGCGGCGTCGCCGGTGACGGTGTAGGCGGCGACGACCTCCGGCTCGCCGGCGAGCGTCTCACGCAGCGCGCTCGGGCTCGTGTTCGCGACGCAGTGGATCTCGACGAACGCCTCCGTCCGCTGGCCGAGCGCGGCGGGATCGACGAGCGCCGTGAACCCCGTGATCACGCCGCGCTCGC
This sequence comes from Solirubrobacteraceae bacterium, assembly GCA_035551055.1. Lineage (GTDB taxonomy): Bacteria > Actinomycetota > Thermoleophilia > Solirubrobacterales > Solirubrobacteraceae > CADCVQ01. The sequence goes on along the minus strand of DASZOA010000028.1, from coordinate 771 downwards.
GCAGCCGGTCGATGCGGCGCTTCACCGCCGGCGAGGACAGGCTCACCCGCTCGCCGAGCTCGGCCAGGCTCAGCCTGCCGTCCTGCAGCAGCTCGGCGACGATGCGGCGGTCGAGGTCGTCCATCTCATGCGGCGAAGGACGACGGCGCGGCCGGCGCCGCGGGCAGGCGCAGCGGCGCGGGCTCGGTCAGCGTCTCCAGCATCCGCGCGAGCAGCCAGTCGCAGTCGGCGTCGGTCATCGTCAGCGGCGGCGCGAGGCGGACGGTCTGCTCGTGGGTGTCCTTCGCCAGCACGCCGGCGGCCAGCAGCCGCTCGCAGGCCTCGCGCGCGCTGCCGTGGCGCGGGTGCAGGTCCAGCCCGAACCACAGCCCGCGCGAGCGGATCGCGGCCAGCGTCGCCGGCGCGGCCGCGTCCAGCGCGGCGCGCAGCCGGGCGCCGAGGCGCACGGCGTTGGCCTGCGGCTCGCCCGACGCGAGCAGCTCGAGCACCGCGCGCCCGACGGCGCAGGCGAGCGGGTTTCCGCCGAAGGTCGAGCCGTGCGTGCCCGGGTGGAGGACGCCGATCACGTCGTCGTCGCCGGCGACCGCGGAGAGCGCCAGGATCCCGCCGCCCAGCGCCTTGCCGAGCACATAGAGGTCGGGCACGACGTCCTCGTGATCGCAGGCGAAGGTGCGACCGGTGCGCCCGAGGCCGGACTGGATCTCGTCGGCGATCAGCAGGGCGCCGTGCTCGCGCGTCAGGCGCCGCGCCGCCCGCAGGTAGCCGTCGGGG
>DASZOA010000027.1:0-2341 GCA_035551055.1 Solirubrobacteraceae bacterium | reverse complement strand
CGGGTTGGCGGTGTTGAGCCTGCTGTCGGAGGCGGCCGACGAGCGTCCGCTGCTGTGTGTCGTAGACGATGCACAGTGGCTGGATCAGGCGTCGGCGCTGACGCTGGCCTTCGTGGCGCGGCGGCTGCTGGCCGAGCCGGTGGGCATCGTGTTCGCCGCCCGTGAGCCGGGCGAGGAGCTGCAGCACATTCCCGAGCTGGAGGTGCAGGGCCTGCGCAACGGCGACGCACGTACGCTGCTGAGCTCGTCGGTGCAGTTCGCGCTGGATGAGCTGGTGCGCGACCGCATCATCGCCGAGACCCGAGGCAATCCGCTGGCGCTGCTCGAGCTGCCACGCGGGTTGAGCGCAACGGAGCTTGCGTATGGGTTCGGGTCGCTCGGGGCGCACGCGCTCTCGGGACGGATCGAGGAGAGCTACGTTCGCCGGCTCAACACGCTCCGCGAGGAGGCGCGGCGCTTGTTGCTGATCGCAGCGGCCGAGCCGATCGGAGATCCGCTGCTGCTGCTGCGCGCGTCCGAGCGAGTCGGCATCGCCATGGATGCAGTCGCCACGGCAACGGATGGGTTGCTGGCGCTCGGCGAGCGCGTGACCTTCCGGCATCCGCTGGTGCGATCGGCGGTCTACCGCTCCGCACGCGTCCACGAGCGCCGAGCGGCGCACCTGGCGCTGGCGGAGGCAACCGACCGGGATGCCGATCCGGATCGGCGCGCGTGGCATCTGGCCGCAGCGACGGCGGGTCCCGATGAGGACGTCGCACTGGAGCTGGAGCGCTCGGCAGGTCGGGCGCAGGCGCGCTCCGGCCTCGCCGCGGCGGCCGCGTTCCTGCAGCGGGCGGTTGCGGTGACCGGCGACCCCACGCGGCGCACGGACAGAGCGCTCGCCGCCGCCGAGGCCAGCCTCGGCGCCGGCATGTTCGACGTCGCTCGGGGGCTGATGGCGGCTGCCGAGGTCGGCCCGCTGGACGAGCTCCAGCGTGCCCGCCTAGACCTGCTGCGCGCCCAGGCCGCGTACTCCGAGAGTCGCGACGGCGCCGCGCCGGCACTGCTCCTTCGGGCTGCGAAGACGCTCGAGCCGCTCGATCCGCAGCTCGCGCGGGAGACGTACCTCGACGCATGGAGCTCGGCGCTGTTCGCCGGGGAGCTTGCGAGCTCTGCGAGCCTGCACGACGTTTCGCGTGAAGCTCAGGCGGCCGCGCGCCCGGCTGAACGTGCGCGCCCGTCCGATCTGCTGCTGGAGGGGTTTTCGCTCGCGTTCACGGAAGGCCGCCTCGCGGCAGCACCGGTGCTCGAGCAGGCGGCGACCGGTTTTGCCGGCAGCGACGTCTCGATCGAGGAGGTCCTGCGCTGGGGCTGGCTCGCGACCGCGGCTGCCGCGATGGTCTGGGACCACGAGACCTGTCTCGCGGTTGCGGCGCGCGGGGTCGAGCTTGGGCGTGAGACCGGGGCGCTGACGGTGCTCGCTGTCAGCGCCAACGTGCTGGCGCAGGCCGTGGTGCTCGCCGGCGAGTTCGGAAGGGCGGGACTGCTGGTTGCCGAGGCCGAGAGCGTCACAGACGCGACGGGCACGCTGGTCGCGCCGTACGGAGCGCTCGTGCTCGCCGGCCATCGGGGCCGGGCGACCGAGGCATCTGCGCTGATCGACGCCACGATCGAGCAGTGCACGGCCGGCGGACAGGGAACCGCGGTTCAATATGCGCGCTGGGCACGCGCGGTGCTGCTCAACGGTCTTGGCCGTTACGAGGAGGCGGTGGCCATCGCGCAGGAGGCGAGCGACGACACGCCGGAGCTGTTCGTCTCCGTCTGGGCGGCGCTCGAGCTGCTCGAAGCGGCGACGAGGAGCGACAACCCGGAGCTGGCGCGCGCGGCTTACGGGCGCATCGCTGCGGCCACCGCCGTCGCGCCCACCGAGTGGGCCCTTGGCGTGGCGGCCCGTTCGCGTGCGCTGCTGAGCGAGGGCGAGACCGCCGAGCGCCTGTATCGAGAGGCGCTCGAGCGCCTCGGCCGCACCCGGCTGCGCCCCGAGCTCGCGCGTGCTCATCTGCTCTACGGCGAGTGGCTGCGCCGGTCCAGACGGCGGGGCGACGCGCGCGTGCAGCTCCGCGCCGCCTACGACCAGCTCACGTCGATCGGCATGGAGGCGTTCGCCGAGCGCGCCCGGCGCGAGCTGCTGGCGACCGGCGAGGAGGTGCGCAAGCGCACAGTCGAGACGCGCGACCAGCTCACGTCACAGGAGGAGCAGATCGCCCACCTCGCGCGCGACGGACTCACCAACCCGGAGATCGGCGCCCGCCTGTTCCTCAGTCCGCGCACGGTCGAGTGGCACCTTCACAAGGTGTACAGC
>DASZOA010000026.1:0-1698 GCA_035551055.1 Solirubrobacteraceae bacterium | reverse complement strand
GGCCGCCCCTTCTTCGTTTCGTGGAGCGCTCCGGGCGCGGGCTACCTGGTGGACTCGACCGGGCTACGCGGCGACGAGCTTCGCCCCCTGGCGCTCCTCGCTGATCCGCACGACGTCCCAGACGAGCCCGAGCCGCTCCAGCGCCGGCGATGACGACCGCGCTCGGGTCGAGCAGGCGCTCGTACCAGCGCATCCCGTGCGCCGCCGACGTCGGGAACGCGTGGTGGTTGTTGTGCCACGCCTCCTCGAAGGTCAGCGGCGCGAGCCAGGCGAGGTTGCGCGACTCGTCGCCGGTGTCGAAGCGCCTGCGGCCGAAGAAGTGACACAGCGAGTTGATCGAGTACGTCGCGTGGTGGAGCAGCAGGATCCGCACCGCGCCGCCCCACAGCAGGCCGGTGAGCGCGGCCGTCAGCGTGCCGCCGAGCGCGTAGCCGAGGCCGAACGGGACCGCGAGCCCGAGCGCGATCCACAGCAGCGTCGTGCGATCGATGAAGCGGATCAGCGGGTCACGGACGAGGTCGGGCGCGTAGCGCCGCTTGTTTCCCCGCTGCGTGTGCAGGAACAGCCAGCCGACGTGCGCGTGGACGAGGCCGCGCAGCGCGCCGCGCACGCCGTGGCCGTGACCGACGTGCGGGCTGTGCGGGTCGCCCGGCTGATCGGAGAAGGCGTGGTGCTTGCGGTGGTCCGCAACCCACGCGGTGATCGGGCCCTCGATCGCGGCCGTGCCAGGATCGCCAGCGTTCCGCGGACGACCCGGCTCGTCTTGAACGCGCGATGCGCGAAGTGGCGGTGAAAGCCGACCGTGATCCCCAGCCCGGTCAGCACGTAGACGACGCCGAAGACGACGAAGTCGTGCCAGTGCAGCAGGCTCCGCCACGCCTGCCACCCGACGACGCCCAATGCGAGGAACGGCACGACGGTGACGATCGCCGTCGCGATCCGGTCAGCCGTCTCGTTCGCGCAAGGCTCGATGTCCTGCGCGCTCGGAGCGCTCTGCATCCCCGTGATCCTTTCTCGTCGCGAGCGCCCGGGGCCGCTTGTCGAGCGCGGCGCCCGTGAGCGGCAAGCTACTTCCTCCGGCGCCGCGGTGCCCGATGGACGCCGTGCCGCGCGCGCTATCCGATGCCGCCGCCCGTGCGCCCCTTGAGCTCGGCGATCTCGCGCGCCATCGCGTCGATCACCGCGTCGAGCTCGCCGACGGCGCTGACGTCGCCCTCGCGCAGCAGCTCGGTCGCCTCACGGGCCTCGGCCAGGCCCTCCTCCAGGCGGCCGAGCGCCTCCTCGATCGAGCTGACGTCCACGGTGCGCCGAGCCTACCCGCTGCGTACCGCCCACGTCCGTCGACGGCACGGTGAACGTCGTCGGCATCATCATCCGGCGATACCGGCGCCTCACGTCCTCCTTGGCGCCGGGAGGTCTTGGACGAAGCGTCCAGGCAGTGGACGCAACGTCCACAACCCCCTCGACGAGCGTGTGAGAGAACGGCGACATCGATACCCGGGGCCGATTCGGCGCGGGGTGCGGTTGCGCCACCGAGCGTGCCTTGACCTAACCTCAGCGACATGGCCCAGGCCGATCCGTCCCCGCTCGCAGCCCACTCGGCGACCCCCGCCGAGCTTCGCGAGCGCATCGAGGCCGAGCGCGAAGGGACGCCGTTTCTCGTCCTGCGCGACGGCGACGGGGCCCAGCGGCTGTTCG